>JBAIWU010000186.1:0-2397 GCA_037917155.1 Candidatus Eiseniibacteriota bacterium | reverse complement strand
AGGCGTGCCGCGGCCCGCCGCGGCGAGCGCTGGTCGGCCGGCAGGCGCCGCACCTCGTCGCCGGAGGAGACGTCGAGGTGCCCGTCCTGCACGAGGTCGCCCTCCAGGTCGGCCGCGAGGCCGGCCGCGAGCTGACCCAGCGCGCTGTCGCCGGTGGCGTTCTCGAAACCGAGCACGGCGACGCTGGCCGTGCTCGCGGCAACCCCCGGCCCCGGCTCGCCGCCGATCCACAGCACCAGCGCCACCGCGGCGGCCACGCCGGTCGCGGCGACGCCCGCGTGGGGCGCAAGCGGACCCGGCGGCGGGGTCGGCCGCGGGGCCGGCCGCGGCGCCCCGCCAGGCGTGGCCAGCACGCGCTGCAGCCGCTGCAGGTCCGTGCGCGCTTCGTGCGCGGACTGGTAGCGGTCCTCGGGGCGCTTCTCGAGCAGCTTGCCGACGATGCGTTCGAGCTCGTCCGGCACGTCCGCCGCGTAGCGGGCCAGCGGCGCGGGCCGCTCGTTCGCGAGCGCCCACGAGGCGGAGACGAGGTCCACGCCGCCAAACGGCCGCCGGCCCGTGACCAGCTCGTACAGCACCACGCCGAGCGAGAAGAGGTCCGAGCGCGCATCCACCGGGCCGCCCGAGGCCTGCTCGGGCGACATGTACAGCACGGTGCCGACGATCGCGCTGCCGGTGGAGCTGGTCGAGCGCGTGCTCACGCTGGACTCCGAGCCGGCCGCCGGGTCGTGCCGGGCGAGCCCGAAGTCCAGGATCTTCGCCGAGCCGCCGGGTGTCACCCGCACGTTGCCGGGCTTGAGGTCGCGGTGGATCACGCCCGCCGCGTGCGCCGCCTCGAGCCCGGACGCGAGCTGGATCGCGAGGTCGAGCACGCGCGGCACCGGAAGCGGCCGGCCGCGCACCAGCTCGTCGAGGTCGCAGCCGGGCACCAGCTCCATGGCGAGGTACAGCACGGCCGAGGGATGCGGACCCGGCGCTCCCGGCTCGAGCAGGTCGTGCGGCTGCGGCTCCGCCTCGCCGACGTCGTAGCAGGTCGCGATGTTGGGATGGTTCAGCCGCGCCTCGGCGCGCGCCTCGCGGAGCAGCCGCGCGCGCTGGTCGGCGTCGGCGGCGTGGCGGGCGGAAAGCACCTTGACCGCGACGTCCCGGTCGAGGCGCACGTCGTGCGCGCGGAAGACAACGCCCATTCCGCCTTCGCCGATGCGCTCCAGCAGTTCGTAGTTGCCGATCCGACCGAGGGTCACGTGTTCCCTCCGGCGCCGGGGGAATCGCGCGCGAAGCCGCCTGGACGACGGACGAAGCGTACCGCGACGCGTGGTGCTGCGCCACGCTTGACCGATCGTTGACGCCATGGCCCGAATTCCGGGGCCGGCGCATCGAAGGGATATGGAAGCCAGGCTCGTGGCCCTGGCGACGGCGGTGCCGCCGCACACGGTCACCCAGGACGAGGCCAGGGACTTCGCGGGCCGGCTGTTCGGCGACGCCCTGATCGCGCAGGATCCCCGCCTCCTGCGCGTGTTCGACCACGCGGGGATCGGGAGCCGCAACCTGTGCGTGCCGGTCGAGTGGTTCGAGACCGACCACGCCTTCGGCGAGAAGAACGCGCTGTACGTCGAGCACGCGGTGACGCTGGGCCGCCAGGTCGCGTCGCGCGCCCTGTTGCGCGCCGGGCTCGAGCCCTCCGACGTGGACCATATCGTGTTCGTCTCCTCCACCGGCGTCGCCGCGCCCAGCGTGGACGCGCGGCTCGCGAACCTGCTGCCGTTGCGCGCCGACGTGCGCCGCACGCCGCTCTGGGGGCTCGGCTGCGCGGGCGGTGCGGCCGGGCTCGCGCGCGCGCGCGAGTTCGCGCTCGCCGAGCCGGGCTCGCGCGTGCTGCTGGTCGCGCTCGAGCTGTGCAGCCTCACGTTCCAGCGTCACGACCTCTCGCGCCGGAACCTGGTCGCGACCTCGCTGTTCGGCGACGGCGCCGCCGCGGCCGTGGTGACCGCGGACGACGACGCGCCGGAGAACGGCATGCGGCCGCTCGCGCTGGTCGCGTCCGGGTCCACGTTGTGGCGGGACACGCTCGACGTCATGGGCTGGGACGTGGACGATCTCGGCCTGCACGTGGTGTTCGCGCGCGACATCCCGACCATCGTGCACGAGCGCCTGCGGCCCGCGCTCGAGCGCTTCCTCGCCGCCCACGGGCTCTCGCTGGCGACGCTGGATCACCTGGTGACGCACCCCGGCGGCGTCAAGGTGCTCGCCGCGTTCGAGGGCGCGCTGGGGCTGCCACCGCATGCGCTGGTCCATTCGCGCGACGTCCTGCGCGAGCACGGCAACATGTCGTCGCCGACCTGCCTGTTCGTGCTCGAGCGCACGCTCGCGCAGCAGGCGATCGGCGCGGGGGAGAGCGCG
>JBAIWU010000185.1:0-1916 GCA_037917155.1 Candidatus Eiseniibacteriota bacterium | reverse complement strand
CTCCGCCGCGCGCGCGAGCAGCGCGTGGTTGACGACGGTCAGGCGCGCCTCGGCCGCCGCGCGGCGGGCGCGCGCCCCGAAGCACTCCCGCCCGCGCCGGCAGGTCGCGCCGGTGCACGCGGAAGGGTCCGTCGCGACGCGCGGGCGCAGGCGCCGGAACGCCTCGGCGTCCGGCGCGTCGAAGCGGTCGAGGTCGCCCGCCGGGTCCTCGGCGGCCCAGGCCCGCAGCGCCTCGAGCATCCCACGCTCCTCCTCCCCGGCCGCGTCGGCCAGGTCGAGCGCGCGCGGGCAGAGGTAGTTCTGCTTGCCCTTGAGCCGCGCCACCGGCAGCTCGAGCTCGAGCGCCGCGAGCAGCGCGGGCACGTCGCGCTCGAAGAGCTGGTCCTGCAACGAGCGCGTGCAGGTGGCCACCACCACCCGCGCCTCGCGCTCGTGCGCGTGCAGCACGGCCGGCAGCAGGTAGGCGATCGACTTGCCGACGCCCGTGGGCGCCTCGGCCATGAGCGCGCCGCCACGGTCGAGCGCGCGGGCGACGTCGCGCGCCATCTCGACCTGCGCGTGCCGCTCCTCGAAGCCGCGCCAGCGCGACGCCAGCGTGCCGCCCGCGCGCAGCGCCGCGACCACCCGGGTCTCGAGCGACATCAGAACGCCGTCACGAGGCGGAGGTGGACCTTGCCGTCGAGGAAGCCGCGCCCCGGCGCGATGCCGTAGTCGAGGTCCACGTCGCCGCCGGCCGCCGGCACGCGCATGCCGACGCCGAGGCCGTCGGCGGCGCGGTGCTGCAGCGCGTCGCCACCGGCGGGCAGCGCGACGCGCGTCTCCATCTCGGCATGGTCCCAGAACAGCGCCAGCCGCTGCCCCGTGTTGCCGAGGAACCAGCGCCACTCGAGCCGGGAGAGCGCGAAGCGGTCCACGCGGAACGCCTCCTCGTCCCAGCCGCGCAGCGACGCGGCGCCGCCGACGGGGAAGCGCTCCCACTCCCCGAGCACGCGGTCGGAGCTGAAGCGCGCCGCGCCGCGCGACTCGAGCGCGAGGCCCGCCGAGCGCCCGGTGCGGCGATGCCACTCGGCTTCGGCCTGCACCATGCCGCCGCGCGTGTCGCGCGTGGCGGCCGGCTCGCCCGGCAGCGGGCGCAGCGTCTGCTGCGTCGAGATCTGCGTCGCCTCGATCCGCAGGCGCACGCCGCGGCGCGGCGAGCGCGAGTCGTCGCGGCCGTCGTGCTCGAGCGCGAGCGAGGTGTTGCGCGAGTCGGCGTCGCGCACGTCCGCGTGCGGCTGCACGACGCGCTCGTCCTCGAAGCCCGCCTCGGCCCGGTCGAGCGCGCCCAGTCCGATGCGGGCGCGCATGCCCAGCCGGAAGCGCGTGAACAACGTGTCCTGCACCTGCTGCTGCAACGCCCCCTCCCAGCGCAGCGCGCGCCCGAACAGCATGGGCTCGACGTAGCGGGCCCCGAAGTCCGCGAGCCCGGGCCCGCGCGATTGCCACGACAGCGACACCGAGCGCGCACTCCCGAGCAGGTTGCCCAGCTCGAGCCGCGCCAGGCCGACGACACCGGCGCTTCCCTGCACGCCGACCGCGCCCTCGAACGTGTTGTAGCGCGGCTCCGCCACGCGCCAGCTCAGCACGCCGCGGCTCCAGTCGCCCGTGCCGCCGACGCCAAGGTACTCGACCGAGCGGAAGATGCCGAGCTGCTCCAGCCGCTGCGTCGCCAGCCGCGCCGCCGCCGGGTCGTAGGGTCGGTCGCGCAGCCGGCCCATCGCGCGTTCGACCACGTCGCGGCGCGTGACCTGGAGCCCGGCGATCCGCAGCTCCTCCACCTTCACCCGCGGCCCGCGCGCCCCGCCGAGGCGCACGCGCACGCGGCCCGAGTCCGTGTCCCACGCGCTCACGCCGAGCCAGGCCCACGCGTAGCCCTC
>JBAIWU010000184.1:0-3951 GCA_037917155.1 Candidatus Eiseniibacteriota bacterium | reverse complement strand
TCAGCATCGACTCCACCTGCGGCTCGAGCGCCTGCAGCGCGGCCGGGCGCGACGCGGCCGGCAGCAGCCGCGCGGCCTCGAACGCGTCGCCGGTCTCGCGCCACGCCGGCGCGCTCTCCGGCGCCGCGGCCTTGCTCGCGGCGCGCGCCCCCGGCGCCACCACCGCGAGCGCGAGCGCCGCGACCAGCGCGCGGCGCGCCGTGCGCGACCGACCGTCCGTCCGGGTCATCGCGTGCCTCCCGCCTGGGTCGGCAGCAGCGGCACGGTGCCCTGCGGGCCGCCGGTCGAGATCTCGACCACGTGCACCGGGCCCAGGACCGTCCGGCCCGCCGCGTCCTTCACGACCAGGTTGTAGCGGTAGTTGCCGTCGGCCAGCGGCAGGCCGGTCTCGTCCTTGCCGTCCCACTCGAGGTGCGCGGGCGGCTGGCCCTGGCCGCCGAAGCGGCGCACGACCTCGTCCGACTTGTTGAGGATCGCGAGCGTCCACTCCTGCGGCGCGGCCTTGGTGCGCGCGTTGAGCGAGATCTTCGTGGTGGCGCGCTCGCCGGTCGGCGAGAACACCGCCGGCTCGGCGTTCGAGCTGGCGAAGAAGCCGCCGAAGCGGTACGCGACGCCGACGCGCTGGGTGACGCCGAGCGGCTGCTCGGCGACGCCGTAGTCGAGCTGGTACTGCGGCGAGATGCGGTAGCTGAAGCCGCCGGTGCCGTACGTGTCGTCGAAGCCGACCCGCAGCGCGACCGAGCTCTGGATCCAGTACTCGGCGCCGCCGTGGAAGCGCGCGCCGAGGCCCTTCTGCTGGTCGACCTCGGCCGCGACCAGCCCGCGGCCGCCGAACGCGCTCAGCGCGAAGCCGCCGCGCAGCAGCATCGGCCACGTCTCCGCCACGTCGCGCAGCCGGATCGAGGGGCCGCCCAGGTTCATCACCGAGGCGCCGACGCGGAACGTGGGCGTGATCGCCAGGTTGCCGCCCAGGTCCATGCCGAAGCCACCGCCGTTGAAGCTCTCGACGGTCTGCTGCGCGAGCTTGAGGTTGGTGCCGATGGCCAGGCGCGGCGTGAGCGACTTCGACAGCGTGAACAGGTACGCCGTCTCGCCCTCGCGGAACGTGCCGAGCGCGTCGTTCAGCTCGTTGGTGCGCTGGAAGTCGGACGAACCGAGCGAGAGCATGGTCACGCCCAGGCTCGGCAGCCAGCTGCCGGGCACCGCGAAGCCGAACGCGTTGATCGAGGTGTCCTCGAACAGCCGCGAGTTCTCGAACCGCAGCTCGTTCTGGTTCATGGACGAGAGGCCGGACGGGTTCCAGAGCACGCCGAGCGGGTCGTCGGCGGTCGCCACGTAGGCGCCGCCCAGGCCGAGCGTGCGGGCACTCGTGTAGCGCGAGAGCCACTCACCGGGAGCGCCGGCGTCGGGCTGCTGCGCCGCCGCGGGGGCGGCGAGCGCGAGCGTGAGGCCGAGAGCGGCGGCGAGGGGCCGGACGGACGGGATGCGGTTCATGGGAGCCTCCTCAGCGCACCGCCGCGATCTTGCGGCGCATGACGTGCAGCGTTTCGCCCGTACCCTGGGCTTCGATCAGAGCGACGTAGCCACCGCTCGCGACCAGGTCGCCGCGGCCGTTGCGCCCGTCCCACGAGAACTCGTTGAGGCCGGTCATACCGCCCGTCGCCCCGCGGTCGAACGTCTTCTTGAGCACCAGGTCGCCGCTCTGCGTGAAGATCCGCAGCGTGACCGTGGCCGCGTCCGCGAGCTTCCACGCGATCACGGTGGGCTGCTCGCCGGGGTGGAACGGGTTCGGGTAGTTGGTCACGGTGCCGCCGGCCGCGTTCGGGTCGACGAACGCCGTCTCGAGCAGCAGGTCGGCCGACAGGCCGGCCGCGGTCGCGCGCAGGCCGTCCTTGCCCGGCTGGCGCGCGCTCAGGAAGTCGGCGGTGGCGACGCCGGTCGAGTCGGTCGTGCTGTCCACCGGCGTCAGCGTGCCGAGGCCGGAGAGGTGCGCGAACACCGTGGCCACGCCGGACACGCCGTTGTTGTACGCGTCGGTGAGCCGCGCCCGGATCTGCGCGTGCTTGTTGCCGCCCACCCAGCCGGGGACGCTGGTGAGCTGCAGCGCGGCGGGCGCGCCGGGCGTGATGGTGATCACGTTCGAGGTCGCCGGGGCGTTGCCCGCGTCGTCCTGCGCCACGATCACGATGGGCTCGGCGAAGGTGTAGGTCTCCGACACCGAGCGCTGGCCCTGCAGGAGCTGGAACTGCGTGGTCAGCAGCGTGCCCTTGCCCGCGGCCCGGCTGGAGGCGTTCAGCACCTTCACGGTGACGAACGAGTTGATCTCCTGGATCACCGAGCCGGCGTCGTTCGTGACCTTGACCGTGAGCGTGAACGACTCGCCCGCGCCCGCCGACGACGGGGTGACCGCCGCTTCGAGGTGGAAGCCGCTCGAGATCGCGCGCACCTGGGTCGCGCTGCCCTGCTTGGTCGGCTGGGTCACGTCACTGACCAGGATCTGGTCGTAGCCGCCGCGCGCCAGCGTCACGTTCATCTGCGCGCTGCCGTTGGACAGCGGCGTGTCGGGCGGCAGCGTCGCGAGCGGATCGTCGCTGCTGATATGGACCACGTCGCTCACGCCGGTCACCGGGTTCCACCAGGCGTCGGTGGCGAGCACGGTGACCGTGAACGCGTAGTTGATCGACTGATCGGTCGCGGTGCCGGTGCGGCCGGTGAGCGTGCCGGGCGCGGGCGACTCGCCCGGCGCCAGGATCAGCACCTTCGCGAACGGGCCGCCGACCACGGTGACCGCCGACGAGGTGTCCGGGGCCACGGTGACGTTGGTGGTGTCGCTCGCCCAGATGAGCTGGGGACCGCTGCGGTAGAGGCGCACCGGGATCAGGAGCTGGCCGTTCGCGAGCGTCGTGTCCTGCGGCATGCCGGCGAACTCGTCGGTGGAGCCGAGGTGGACCACGTCGTTCACGCCGGGCACCAGGTTCCAGTAGGCGTCGACCGCACGGACCGTGATCGAGAACAGGTTGCCCGCCGACTGCGACAGCGGCGTGCCGTTCTTGCCGTCCGCGGTGCCGCCCTGGGCGGTCTCACCGGGCAGCAGCACCTGCAGGCCGGCGAGCGGGCCGGGCGTGACCGTGAAGCTGTTGCTGGTGCCGGTGTGCGGCGGCGAGGAGAAGTCGGTGCACGTGAACGACACGGCGCCGCCGGCGCCCTTGAACGTCATCGCGCCGCTCCAGACGCCCGCGCTGAACGTGATGCGCTCGGGCGAGATGCTGCCCGCGCCGGTGTTCGCGGCGAGGTTCGCCTCGGCGGCGTAGCCGGTGATCGTGTTGCCGCCCGCGTCGGTGGCGCGGATCGTCACCGTGACCGGGACGCCCGCGACCTGCGGCGAGGCGATCGTGCCGATCACGAAGTGGTCGACCGTGCTGGGGATCAGGTTGATGCCGAGGGTCGACATGCCCTGGATGCCGCTGGTCGTCATGTCGGCGACCGTCAGCGTGCGGGTGCCGACCGTGTTGAGCGTGATCGAGAACTGCGCGTAGCCGGCCGAGAGCGGGCCGCTCACGGGCGTGTTCGCGGCGGCGTCGTCCGAGGTGATGCGGACGTTGTCGTAGCTCGAGACCTGGTTCCAGTAGCTGTCGGTCGCGTACACGGTCACCGGGAACGCGTGCGCGGCGGACTGGGTCGCCGGCGTGCCGGTGAAGCCGCTCGGGCTGCCGGGCAGCGCCGTCTCGCCGGGCACCAGGATCTGCACGCGCGCGAACGGGCCGGGGTGCACGAGGAACGGATCGCTGGTGCCGTTCTTCGACGGCGCGGCCTGCAGCCAGGCGTAGACGTTCACGTTGCCGCGGTTGACGTTCGACTCGTCGGCGCGCAGGCAGGCGACGCCGCCGCTCCACTGGCCGTTCACCAGCGTGATGCTCGACGGCACCGTGCTGCCGTCGCCGTAGCTGGTCG
>JBAIWU010000183.1:0-2943 GCA_037917155.1 Candidatus Eiseniibacteriota bacterium | reverse complement strand
GACGCGATCGCCGTGCGGAATTCGGCTTCCGCCCGTGCGGGAGCCCAGTCGTACACGGCCTCGATGATACCCAGCAGCGCCCGCGCGTCCGCGAGGTCGGGGTCGAGCTCCAGCGCCTTCAGCGCTGCGGCGCGCGCCTTTGGCAGCGCCTCCGACGGCGGCATCCACCAGTTCGACAGCGCGTAGTAGGCATCCGCGAGACCCACGTAGGCTCTGGAGTACGTCGAGTCCCGGGCGATCGCGCGCCGGAAGAAGTCGACCCCCTTTTCCTTGTCGGCGGGCGACGAGCGATTCCAGTAGTACTGCCCCTGCAGGTAGCTCTCGTGCGCCTCCGCGTCGACCTGGGCACGGCTGGCGAGGCGCTTCTGGTCGTGCGGGGTCAGCTTGACCTGGATCTGCGTCGCGATCGCGAGCGCCACCTCGTTCTGGAGCGCCAGCACGTCGCGCAGGCTGCGCTCGTAGCTCTCCGACCAGAGGAGCTTGCCGGAGGCCACCTGGATGAGCTGCGCCGTGATGCGAACGCGGTCGCCCGCGTGCAGCACCGTGCCCTGCAGCAGCGTCGAGACATTGAGCGCCCGCGCGATCTCGCGCAGCGGCTTGCGGGTGTTCTTGTACTCCATGACCGAGCCGCGCGCGATCACACGCAGTGCGGAGATCTTGCCCAGGCTCGTGATGAGCTCGTCGGTCATGCCGTCGGCGAAGTAGTCCTCCTGCGGGTTTCGCGACAGGTTCTCGAGCGGCAGCACGGCCAGCGAGGCGGACGCGCCGCCCTTGGGGCCTGCGTCGGACGGGGGCCTCGACGCCAGGAACCACCACGCAGCGCCCAGCGAGACCAGGACCCCCAGCGCGATGCCGGCAGCGGCCAGCGCCCCGGCTCGCGCCGTGCGCGGCCTGCGCAAGAGCGCCTGCCCAGGCGCGGCCAGCCGCTCGAGGTCGGCGCGCAACTCGCGGGCCGACTGGTAACGGTGGTCGGGATCCTTGGCCAGCGCCTTGAGCAGAACGGCCTCGAGGCCGGGGGATACGTGCGCGCCGGCATCGCTCGGCGGCGGCGGCGGCTCGTGCGTGATGGCATACATCACCTCGGCGGCGGACGCCTGCGGAAAGGCGCGCTGCCCGGTCACCATCTCGTACAGCACCGCGCCTGCCGCGTGCAGATCGCTGCGCGCGTCGACGCGGCGTCCGTCGAATTGCTCCGGCGCCATGTACGGCAGCGTGCCGACGACGTTCCCGGTCACCGTCAGGGTCGCCACCTGGGAGCGGTCGGAGTCGGGCTGCAGCAATTGTGCGAGGCCGAAGTCGAGGATCTTGAGCCTGCCGTCGCGGGTCACGCGCAGGTTGCCCGGCTTCAGGTCGCGGTGGACGACCCCGTGTGCATGGGCTGCCTCGAGCCCGGCCGCGAGCTGCATCCCGAGCCGAAGCGTCTCCCGTTCATCGAGGGGTCCCGCGAGCAGGCGCTTGTCGAGGGTCTGCCCCTCGATGTACTCGAGCACCAGGAAGTCGATGCCACCCTGCGAATCGAAGTCGTGGATGGTGGCCACCGCCGGATGGTTGAGCTGGGACAACGCGAGGGCCTCGTTGCGGAACCGCCGCCGCGCGCTCACGCTGGTGAGCAGACCTTCCGGCAGCACCTTGATCGCCACGTCGCGCTGCAGCCGCTCGTCGCGCGCCCGGTAGACCACGCCCATGCCGCCTGCGCCGATCTGCTCCAGAAGGCGGTAATGGCCGAGGGTTCCATTCACGGGTGCGCCCTCCCGCGGCGGCTCTGGCGGGCGAGGCTGGGCGGCATTCCGGCGGGCAAATACGCTCCCGCGCCGCCCGCCGCGCGTGCGGCAGGCGGTTCGGCAAGGCGAAGCGGCGGAGCCAGCCGGCCGTGCATGCCCCCTCCGGGTCGGGGGACGGACGGCGCGAGTATAGCGCAGGGACTGGTGGAGCTCCGCGTCCGAACACGCGGTCGGTCCCTCGCGCGCGCGGGTGCGCCTGGCGGTTCCTCGTCGCTCACCCCTTCGGCGGTTTCCGCCCGCGGGTGGCGAAGAAGACCGCAGCGGTCCACGTGGGCACCAGGTCCACGCCGGGGACCAGCTCGGCGAGGAACCCCGGCAGGAAGTACCAGTGCCAGCCGAGCAGGCGGATCAGGACGCCGGCCGCGACCACGTCGAGCACGTCCTGGGCCGGCGACGCGGCCCCCTCGGCGAAGAGCGGCCAGAAGATCCACTGGATCGCGTCCACCGCGATCGCCACGGCCCACGCCGCGCGCACGGCGCGCCGCGACAGCGGCCGTTGCGCGCGCGGCACGCGCTCGGCCTCGAGCAGCGGCGGCTCGGGCGCGCCGAGCGGCGCGGGCTGGCGGACGGGCGGCGCGGGGCTTTCGGGATCGCCGGTCATGCGAGCTTCTCCCACGCGGCCCGGCCGGAGTGTAAACCGGCCGGCCCGCCGCGTGGGCGCCCGATCACGCGGGCCGGGGCTTCAGTGGCAGACCTTGATGTAGCCCCAGCCCTCCTGCTGCCGCATGACGATCTCGTGAATCCCGTCCGGCACGGTCCGGGCGGCCGGGATGAGCTGGTCCGGGGCGGTGTCGTTGTTCTTGAGCGCGATCGCGCAGACCCGGAAGGAGACGTGCGGGTTCTTCGCCGCCTCCTGCACGTCCGCGAGCCGGCTGGAGCGGTCGGGCATGACCAGCTCGTACCCCTTGCCGTACATGACCACTTCCATCTCGGCCGTGGGGTTGGCCGCCGAGATCTCGTGGATCCAGCGCATGACCGCACGCTGGTCGAGGCTGTCCCGGCTGGTGAGGTCGAACACCACGCGGTACGGCTTCTCCGCGGCTGCCGCAATCCCGCCGCGACCGGAGAGGACCGGCTGCGACAGCACGAGGCCGAGCAGCATGACCGGGAGCCAGTGCAGAGACTTCATGGTGCGTCCTCCTCTGGGTCGGAGATCATCCAT
>JBAIWU010000182.1:0-13112 GCA_037917155.1 Candidatus Eiseniibacteriota bacterium | reverse complement strand
CGTGATGAGCAGGATCGAGAGCCCGCGCTCGCGCCGCAGCCGCGCGAGCAGCTGCAGCACGCCCATGCGGATCGAGACGTCGAGCATCGACGTGGGCTCGTCGGCGAGCAGCACGTCCGGGCCGACGGCGAGCGCGCGCGCGATCGCGACGCGCTGGCGCTGGCCGCCCGAGAGCTCGTGGGGCCAGCGCCCGACGTACTCCGCGGCGGGCTCGAGGCCCACCGTGCGCAGCAACTCGAGCACGCGCTCGCGCAGCGCCCCGCGCGCGAGGCGCGCGTGCCGCACGAGCGGGCGCTCGAGGTGGTGCCCGACCGTGTGCACCGGGTTGAGCGAGCCGAACGGGTCCTGGAACACCATCTGGACGCGCGCCCGGTACGCGAGCACCGCGCGGCGCGAACGCGCGGTGAGCACGTCCTCGCCCGCGAGCCGCACCTCGCCGCGGTCGGCGGGCTCGAGGCGCAGAAGCAGCCGCGCGATCGTGCTCTTGCCGCTGCCGGACTCGCCGACCAGCGCGACGGCCTCGCCGCGCGCGAGCGTGAACGACACGTCGCGGGCGGCGCAGACCCGGGTCCGGGGCGCGAACAACCCCCCGGAGGAGAACGTCTTCCCCAGGCCGCGGACGTCGAGCAACGGCCCGGCCGCGGGCGGGGGCGCGAGGGCGGTCATGGCCGTGCGAGCCGGCGAAGAAACCACTTTGTTCGCATGTCGAACATAGTCTAGGATTCCCCTGTGGCTGTCAAGGGGCGCCGGCTCCGACCGGCTCCACCCCGCGCCGCGCCGTCGCGCGCGAGGGTCTCCTCTCCGCTGGAGGTCGCTCCGATGCTCCGTCGTTCCCTCACCGCTCTCGCCGCGGCGCTGCTGCTGCTCGCGCCCGCGGCGCACGCCGCCGTCACGAACTACGCGCAGAACTTCGAGTCCATGTCGCTCGCCGATCCCTCCGCGCTCTCCGCCGACGGCTGGATGGTCTACGGCAACGTGTTCGCGCCCGACGGGGTCACCTACCTGTACGGCTACGGCCCGTACCCCGCGCCGAACCCGGGCGGCGGATTCAGCGCGCTCGTCGCGGACCAGGGCGGCGTGACACAGGGCGCGGTGCAGCTCAGCGTGTACAACGACTACAACAACCAGGACCACGGCCTGGGCCGCTGGATCGAGGCGAACGTCTACCGCGAGCAGACGATCGAGGCCGCGGACGTCAACAAGTACATGACGTTCGCGTTCGACGCGAAGATGGGCAATCTCGAGCTTCTCTCCACGGCGGTCGCGTTCATCAAGACGCTCAACCCGAGCGCGGGCTGGGCGCTCACGAACTTCCTCAAGGCCGACATGACGACCACGCCCGCGACGTGGACGAACCACTCGATCTCGCTCCCGATCACCGCCGGGCTCGTCGGCCAGGTCATCCAGTTCGGCTTCGCGAACACCGCGACGGCCTTCCAGGGTTCGGGCGTCTTCTACGACAACGTCACGTGGGTGCAGTCCGGCACGCTGGGCGTCGACGCCACGCCGCGCGCGAACGCGCTGGCGCTGCGGCCGGCCGCGCCGAACCCGTTCGCGATCTCGACCCGATTCGACTTCGCGCTGCCGCGTGCCGGCGCCGCCGACGTGGGCGTGTACGACGTGAGCGGCCGGCGCGTCGCGACGCTGTTCCACGGCGTGGCGGACGCGGGCGCGCACACGGCGCTCTGGGACGGCCGCACTTCCGACGGCCGCGCCGCGGCGGCGGGCGTCTACCTGTGCGTGCTGCAGACGGCCGACGGCCGCCAGGCGCGCCCGGTCGTGCTGGCGCGCTGAGGGCGCCCATGATGACGCTGCGTCCGGCGCTCGCGCTGGTCGCGTGCGTGCTGGCGGCCGTCCCGCCCGCGCGCGCGCAGTGCATGCTCGCGAACCCGAGCTTCGAGCTCTCGGGCTCGCCGTTCGCGGGCTGGAGCACGTTCGGCACGGTCGCGGCGGTGGCGAACGCGCCGCATGGAGCGCGCGCCGCGCGGGTCACCGGGCCCAACAGTGGGACCTGGAACGTGTCGGGCCTCTGGCAGTCGCTCGCGTGCACGCCGGGCCAGCGCTGGGACGTCTCGGTGCTGGTCGCCCACCCCTCGAGCGCGCCCCTCACGGGCGGCTCGGCGGCGATCGTCAACATCGAGTGGCGGGACGCCGCGGGCGCGCTCCTCTCCTACGAATCGCACACCGCCGCCGACGCCTCGACGCCGGCCGACACGTGGCGCCAGGTCGCGTTCCAGAGCGGCGCGGCGCCCGCCAGCACGGCGTCCATCCACTTCGTGCTCGGCGTGCTGCAGGGACCCTCGGACCCGACGCCGCAGGCGCTCTTTGACGTGGTCTCGTGCGTGAACGCCGGGCCGCCGACGCTCGAGACGCTGCAGTGGAACGACTTCCCGACCGGCCGCACCGTGAGCTTCAGCGGCCGCTCGTGGCGCGTGAAGGGCACCGGCTACTACGGACCGGGGCCGAACCTGTTCGACGGCACGAGCAGCGGAGTGTGGGTGGACGCCGTGGGACGTCTGCACCTGGCGATCCACCGGATCGGCGGCTCCTGGTACAGCAGCGAGGCCGCGCTCGTCGATCCGCTGGGCTACGGCGACTACGTGTTCACGACCCGCGGGCCGCTGGACACGCTCGATCCGAACGCGGTGCTCGGGCTCTTCCTCTGGCAGTACGGACCCTGCTACGACACTGCGTACCTGTGGTGGAACCCGTACGACGAGATCGACGTCGAGTTCAGCCGCTGGGGCAACCCCGGCGCCGCCGACGCGCAGTTCGTCGTGCAGCCGGGCGGCACCGGGAACGTCCATCGCTTCAACGCGACGTTCGCGGACTCCGAGGTGACGAGCCACGCGATGCGCTGGCTGCCGGACCGCGTCGAATACCGCAGCTGGCGGGGCGGCCCCGACGCCGAGTCGCCCGCGACCCGCATCGCCTCGTGGACGTACACGGGGGCGCTGCTGCCGCGCCCCGAATCGCCGCGCGTCCACGTGAACCTGTGGCAGCTCGCCGCGCCGGCGACGGCGCAGGAGGTCGTGCTCGACGCGTTCACGTTCCGCTCCGCGTGCTCGTCGGGCGACTGCGGCGTGCTCGCGGTCGGGCCGGAGCCCGGGCCGGGCACGACGCTCCGGGCCGCCGCGCCGAATCCGTTCGCGGACGGCACCACGCTGCGCTACCGCGTCGCCGCGGCGGGCCCGGTCGAGCTCGCGGTGTTCGACCTCGCGGGACGGCGCGTGCGCACGCTCGAGCGCGCGACGCACGGCGCGGGCGAGTACGCCGCACGCTGGGACGGCACGGACGCCTCGGGACGGCGCGTCCCGCCCGGCGTCTACCTCTGCCGCCTGCTCGCCCCGGGCGCTGCGGACGCGAAGCGCGTCGTCGTCCTGCACTGATCCCCGCGCGACGGAGCCCACCGTGCGACCCCCACGACGCAGGCGGATGACGGACGACGAAGGCGGCCTGCACGCGCTCGCGCTCGAGCCGGCCGGCCCGGCCGCGGCCCGGGACGTGGCCACGGAGCCGACCGGCGGGTTCGTCACGCTCGATGGCGAGCCGTACTACCGCATCCGCGCGTACGACCGCCTGCCACCGTTCCTCGTGAACCTGCCCACCGACACGGACCTCTGGATGTTCGTCTCCTCGGCGGGCGGGCTCACCGCGGGCCGCCGCGACCCCGACGGCGCGCTGCTGCCCTACGAGACCGTGGACCGGCTGCACGACGCCCACCACGTCTCGGGGCCGGTCACGCTGATGCGGATCGAGCGCCCGGGACACGCGCCGCTGCGCTGGCAGCCGTTCACGCCGGACGAGCAGGCCGGCGCCGGGACGGAGCGCGCGCTCGCGAAGAGCGTCACGGGGGACCGGCTCGTGTTCGAGGAGACCCACCGCGGGGCCGGGCTCGCGTTCCGCTACCGCTGGGCGGGCAGCGACCCGACGGGCTGGGTGCGCACCGCGACGCTCGAGAACCTCGGGCCCGGCCCGGTGCGCGTCGCCCTGCTCGACGGGCTGCGCAACGTGCTGCCCGCGGGCGCGCCGCTCGAGCTCCACCAGCACTCGAGCTGTCTCGTGGACGCGTACCGGCGCGCGGACGTGGATCCGGCGACCGGGCTCGCCGTGTTCTCGCTCACGGCCCGGATCAGCGACCGCCCCGAGCCGGCCGAGATGCTGCGCGCCACCACGGTCTGGGGCCACGGCCTGCCCGGCGCCGCGGTGGCGCTCTCCGCGGAGGCGCTCGCGGCGTTCCGCCGTGGCGAGCCGGTGCGCCCCGAGCGCGTGCTCACCGGCCGCCGCGGGAACTACCTCGCGGCGGCCGTGCTCGAGCTCGCGCCGGGTGAGCGCGCGACCTGGCACCTCGCGGCGGACACGGGGCTCGGCCACGCCGAGGTCGTCTCCCTGCGGGCGCGGCTGCGGCGCCTGCGTGACCCGGGCGCGTGGATCGAGGACTCGCTGCGCGAGGCCGACGCGAGCCTGCGGCGCCTCGTGGCGAGCGCCGACGGGCTGCAGCTCGGCGCGCGCGCCGAGGTCACCGCGCACCACCTCGCGTGCGTCCTCTACAACATCATGCGCGGCGGCGTGTTCGTGCGGAACCACGCGCTGCCGGCCCGCGACTTCGCGGCGTTCGTGCGCGCGCGCGATCGCGACCTCGCGGCGCGCCGGGCGGAGTGGATCGAGCGGCTGCCGTCCGACCTCGACGTCACCGAGCTGCACCGGCTCGCGGACGCGGTGCCGGATCCGGGCCTGCAGCGGCTCGCGCTCGAGTACCTCCCGCTCCACTTCGGGCGGCGTCACGGGGATCCCAGCCGGCCGTGGAACCGCTTCTCGATCCGCGTGCGCGAGCGCGACGGCGAGCGCGCGCTGCGCTTCGAGGGCAACTGGCGCGACGTGTTCCAGAACTGGGAGGCGCTCGCGCGCAGCTTCCCCGGCTTCCTGCCCGGCGTGATCGCGCGGTTCATGAACGCGTCCACGGTCGACGGGTACAACCCGTACCGGATCTCGCGCGACGGCTTCGACTGGGAGGTGCTCGACCCGGCCCACCCGTGGAGCGGCATCGGCTACTGGGGCGACCACCAGGTCGTCTACCTGCTCCGCCTGCTCGAGGCGCTGCGCGACCACCAGCCCGGCGCGCTCGAGGCGATGCTGGACCGCGAGGTCTTCGCGTTCGCCGACGTGCCGTACCGGCTCGAGCCCTACGCCAGGATCCTGGCGGATCCGCGCGCCTCGATCCGCTACGACGACGCGCACGCGGCCCGCGTCGCGGCCCGCGTCGCCGCGTCCGGCCACGACGGCCGGCTCGTGCGCGCCGCCGATGGCGCCGTGGCGCACGCGGGGCTGCTCGAGAAGCTGCTCATCCCGGTGCTCGCCAAGCTCTCGAGCTACGTGCCGGACGGCGGCATCTGGATGAACACGATGCGGCCGGAGTGGAACGACGCGAACAACGCGCTCGCGGGATACGGGCTCTCGGTCGTGACGCTGTTCCACCTGTGGCGCCACCTCGGCGTCCTCGACTCGCTCGTGGCCGGCGCCGGTCCCGCGGAGCACGCCGTCTCCTCGGAGGTCGCCGGCTGGCTGCGCGCGGCCGCGGACGTGCTCGCGCGCCATCCCGGCGGGCGCCGGGGCGACACGGTGGGCGACGCCGACCGGCGTCGCGTGATGGACGCGCTGGGCGCATCGGCGACCGCGTACCGCGAGCGCGTGTACGCCGGCGGCTTCTCGGATCGCGCGACGCTCCCCACGTCCGAGCTCGTCGCGTTCCTCGCGCTCGCGCGCGCGCACCTCGAGCACGGCCTGCGCGCGAACCGCCGGAGCGACGGTCTCTACCACGCCTACAACGTGCTCGAGGCGCGCCCGGGCGGGGACGTCGCCACGGTGCGGCGGCTGGGGCCGATGCTCGAGGGGCAGGTGGCCGCGCTGGCCTCGGGATTCGTGGGCGCCGCCGAGGCCGCGGCCCTGCTCGAGCGGCTGTTCGAGGGCCCGCTCTTCCGCGCGGACCAGCGCAGCTTCATGCTGTACCCGGAGGCCGTGCTGCCCCCCTTCCTCGAGCGCAACCTCGTGCCCGAGACGAGCGCCCTCGCGATCCCGCTGGTGCGCGCGATGCTCGCGGCCGGCGAGACGTCGATCGTCGAGCGCGACGCCGAGGGCGCGGTGCGCTTCCACGGCGGGCTCTCCGGGGCCCGCGACGTCGCCGCGGCGCTCGACCGGCTGCAGGCCCGGGCGCCCTGGGCGGCGGCGGCGGAGCGCGACCGCGACGCCGTGGTCGCGCTCTTCGAAGACGTCTTCGGCCACCGGACCTACACGGGGCGCTCGGGCACGATGTACGCGTACGAGGGGCTCGGCTGCATCTACTGGCACATGGTCGCCAAGCTGCTGCTCGCCGTGCAGGAGGTCGCCCTGCGCGCGCACGAGGACGGCGAGCCGCCCGCCGTGCGCGAGGCGCTCGCGCACGCCTACGAGCGCGTGCGCGCCGGGCTCGGCCCCGGCAAGACGGTGCGCGAGTACGGCGCCTTCCCGACCGACCCCTACTCGCACTCGCCGGCGCACGCGGGGGCGCGGCAGCCGGGCATGACCGGCCAGGTGAAGGAGGAGATCCTCGCGCGCTTCGGCGAGCTGGGCGTGCGCGTCCGCGACGGCCTCGTCGCGTTCGATCCCGTGCTGCTGCGCCGGGACGAGTTCCTCGCGGACCCGGCGACGTTCGAGTGGGTCGGCCTCGACGGGGCCGCGCGCGCGCTGGCCGTGCCCGCAGGGGCGCTCGCGTTCACGTACGCGCAGGTGCCGGTCGTCTACGCGCTCACGCGCACCGAGCGCTGGATCCGCGTCACGGGCGAGGACGGCTTCGCGGTGGAGCGGCCCGGCGGCGCCCTCGGTGCCGCGGAGAGCGAGCACCTCCTCGCCCGCCGCGGTGGGATCGCCCGGATCGACGTGGGCGTCCCCGCGGGCGCGCTGCGCGGCGCCTGACCGCGCGCGCTCGCCTACTCGACGCGCAGCGCCTCGACCGGGTCGAGCCGCGCCGCGCGCATGGCGGGCGCGACGCCCGAGGCGACGCCCACGGCCAGCGCCATCGCCAGCGCGCCCAGCACGAGCAGCGGTGACGTGTGGCTCTGCATCCCCGGCACGAGCAGCGCGAGCAGCAGCGCGCCCCCCACGCCCAGCGCGAGGCCCGCGACGCCGCCGGCGAGCGCGGTGGCCGCCGCCTCGGCGAGGTACCACGCGAGGATCTGCGCCCGCCGCGCGCCGATCGCCTTGACGAGCCCGATCTCCGCGGTGCGCTCGCGCACGACGATCCACATGATCGTGAGGATGCCGATCGCCCCCACGAGCAGGCTGATCGCGGCGATCGCGCTCACCACCGTCGTCACGACGCCGATGATGTTGTTGATCATCGCCATGCCCTCGGCCTGCGTGATGACGGTGAAGTCCTCGTGGCCGTCGTGCCGATCGATCATGAGCGACTTGAGGCGGGCCGCGACCGGGTCGACGTCGTCGGGGGAGGCGGCGCGCAGGTCGACCTCGTCCAGCTCGCTGCGGTTGAGCAGCCGCATCGCGCCCGCGACCGGGATGTAGACCGCGTCGTCGAGGTCGAGGCCGAGGTACTGTCCCTTGGGCGCCATGATCCCGACGACCCGGTGGCGCGCCTCGCCGATCCGCACCGCCGCGCCGAGCGCGTTGGCCTCCCCGAACAGCTCGCGCTTGAGCCGCGGGCCCAGCACGCACACGGGCGCGGCGCGCTCGTCCTCGACCTCGGGCAGGAACCGGCCGGCGCCCACGGGCATGGACCACACCGCGGGCGCCTCGTGGTTCACGCCGTACACGAACACGTTGCGGCCGCGGTTCGCGTACTCGACGAGCGCGGTGCCGTACGCCACGGGCAGGACGCCGGCGACGCCGGGGATGCGGCGCATCGCGCGCGCGTCGGCGAGCGTCAGCTTGCGCACGCTGCCCCCCACCGCGCCGGGCACGCCGCCGGTCGTCTCCACCTTGCCCGGGTTGACCGAGATCAGGGTCGTCCCGAACGACGACACCTGGTCGACGATGTACCGCTGCATGCCCTCGCCGATCGACACCATGAGCACGACCGCGGCGATGCCGACGGCGATCGCGAGCGCCGAGAGCGCATAGCGCAGGCGGTGGGCGCGCAGCGCCTCCGCCGAGAGCCCGGCGAGGTCGAGCGCGGTCATCGCGACGCCCTCAGCGCCTCGGCCGCCTGCAGTCGCGCGGCGCGGCGCGCCGGCACCAGGCCGAACGTGACGCCGGTCGCCAGCGCGAGCGCGGTGACCACCGCGATCCATGCGGCGCCCGGCACCAGCGGCAGCGCCGGGAACGCGCGCGCGGCGACCAGGACGAGCGCGACCCCGACGACGACGCCGAGCGCCGCGCCCTGCGCGGAGAGGAGCAGCGACTCGGCGAGGAACAGCGCCAGGATCTGCGACCGGCGCGCTCCGAGCGCCTTGAGGAGCCCGACCTCGCCCGTGCGCTCCGAGACCGAGACCAGCATGACGTTCATGATCAGGATGCCGGCGACCGCGAGCGAGATGGCCGCGATGCCGGCGAGCCCGACCGTGAGCGCGGTGATGACGTTCGTGAACGTCGAGAGCATCGAGTCCTGCGTGATGATCGAGAAGTCCTCCTGGTCGCCGTGGCGCTGGCGCATGACCGCCTTGATCTGCTCGACCACGGCGGGCACCGACGTGGCATCCGGCGCCTGGCACATCATGCGGAAGAGCCCCTTCTGGTTGAACAGCCGCATGCCGGTCGCCACCGGGACGAGCACCAGCTCGTCGATGTTCGCGCCCATGCCCATGCCCTTGGCCGCGAGCACGCCGACCACGCGGAACCGCGCGCCCGCGATGCGCACCGGCTTGCCGAGCGGGTTCTCGCCCCGGAAGACCTCGCGCTGCACCGTGCGCCCGATCACCGCGACGCGCTCGCCGCGGCGCATGTCGGTCGCGGGCAGGAACTGCCCGGCCGCGACCTCGAGGCGGCGCATGACGAGGTAGTCCGAGGTCGTGCCGACCACGTACACGTCGCGGCTGCGGCTGCCGTACTCCAGCGCGGCCGAGCCGATCGACATGGGCACGACCATGCGCACGCGCGTCGCCCGGTGCGGCAGCGCGATGGCGTCCTCGAGCGTGATCGGGCGGATCGTGCCGCCGAACGAGCCGAGCAGCCCGCTCGTCTCGGTCTTGCCCGGCACGACGATGACGAGGTTGGTGCCGATGCTGGCGAACTGGTCGGTGACGTAGCGCTTGGCGGCGTCGCCGAGCGAGGTGAGCATCACGACGGCCGTCACGCCGATCGCGGTCGCGACCAGCGTGAGCGCGGTGCGCAGCCGGTGGCCGAGCAGCGACTCGCCCGCCAGTCCGAGCAGGTCCGGGATCGGGACGAGGGGCGTCATCCGGCCTCCGCGAACAGGCGGCCGTCGCGCATCCGGAGCGTGCGCCGCGCCCGCGCCCCCACGCGCGGGTCGTGCGTCACGACGACCAGCGTGAGCCCGTCGGCGTTCAGCCGCTCGAGCACGCCGAGGATCTCGTCGCCCGAGCGCGTGTCGAGGTTCCCGGTCGGCTCGTCCGCGAGCAGGATGCTGGGCCGCAGCACGGTCGCGCGCGCGATCGCGACGCGCTGCCGCTCGCCGCCCGAGAGCTGGTCCGGGCGGTGCGCCAGCCGGTGCGAGAGCCCGACCGCGTCGAGCGCCTCGCGCGCGCGCCGCCGGCGGTCCGCGGGCGCCACGCCTGCGAAGATCATGGGCAGCTCGACGTTCCGCAGCGCGCTCATCCGCGGCACCAGGTGGTAGGACTGGAACACGAAGCCGATCTTGCGCTGGCGCACGTCGGCGAGCTGGTCCTCGCTCAGCCGTTCGACGGCCTCGCCGTCGAGCACGTAGCGCCCGGCCGTGGGCGTGTCGAGGCAGCCGAGCACGTTGAGCAGCGTCGACTTGCCCGAGCCGGACGGGCCCATGAGCGCGACCGACTCGCCGCGCGTCACCGCGAGCGTCACCCCGTCGAGCGCGCGCACCTCGGAATCGCCCACCCGGAAGACGCGCGTGACGTCCTCGAGCCGGATGACCTCGTCGGCGCTCACGACACCGTCCGCCGCGGCGCGGCCGCGGGGGACGGGGACTTCGCGCGCACCGCGGCGCCCGCCCGCACGCCGGCCCGATCGAGGCTCGTGATCACGGTCTCGCCCTCCCGCAGCCCGCCCGTGACCTCGGTCCACTCCCAGTTGCGCAGGCCCACGGCGACGTCGCGCGCCACCGCCCGCCCCCGCTCGAGCACGAGCACGCGCCGGTTCTCGATCACCGAGAACGTGGGCACGCGCAGGACGCCGGCGTGCCGGTCGAGGATGACCTCGACGTCCGCGGACGTGCCGGGCCGCGGCAGCAGCCCGGTCGAGTCGGGCGCCAGCTCGACCTCGATCTCGAGCGTGCGGTTCTGCTGCACGACGTCGTTCACGAACGGCGCCACGCGCGTGACCGACCCCATCCACGCGCGGCCGGGGTACGGGTCGAGCGTGACGCGCGCCGGCAGGCCCACCCGCACGCGCGCGATGTCCATCTCGTCGAGCGGCGCGCTCACGTAGAGTCGGCGCGGGTTCAGCACCTCGAGCGCGGCCTGCCCCGGCGCGAGCATCTCGCCCACCTCGACGAAGCGCTGGCTCACGACGCCGTCGAACGGCGCGACGATCGTCACCTTGTCGAGCGCGTCGCGCGCGAGCGCGACCTGCGCCGCCGCGCTGGCCTCCCCCGCCTCGGCCGCCTCGAGGGCCGCGCGCGCCTGGTCGCGGCGGGCCCTCGCCGCGTCGAGCTCGCCGGGCGAGGCGAGCCCGCGCTCGGCGAGCGGCGCCACGCGCCCGTACTCGGTGTCCGCGAGCGACGCCGCCGCCCGTGCCTGCGCCGCGGTGCTGCGCGCCGCCTCGGCCTCCCGGCGGGCGAGGTCGAGCCGCATGCGCGCCGCGTCGGGGTCGAGCTCGACGAGCACGTCGCCCTTGCGGAACGCCGCCCCCTCGCGCCGCGGGATGGCGCGCACGCGGCCGCCGCCGAAGTCCATGCCGAGGGCCGCGCCGAGCCGGGCGCGCTCGCGCGAGCGCACGGTGCCCGCCTCGCTGTTCGTCACCGCGTCCTCGACCGTGCCACGCTCGACGCGCGCGGCGTCCACCTCGATCCCCCGGGGGCGGAGCCAGGTCGCGCGCAGCGCGAAGGTGGCGGCCACCACCCCCGCGGCGATCAGGGTCCAGCGTGCGGCGGGTCTCACGGCGAGCGCCTCGCGTCGAGCGTTCGGATGGAGACCCGAATTTAGCGCAGCCCGCGCGGCCCGGCCCGGCGCGGGCGCGGGCGACTCCCGCCGGCGAACGCGCGCGGCGTCCCCGCGGCGGGGAACGCTCAGAGCCCGTGCGTCAGCGCCCGCGGCAGGTTCGCGAGCACGGTGATCTCCTCCGGCGCGCCGGTCGGGGCGGACAGGCAGCACAGCAGGCGCCGCCCCTGCGGGTCCACGTCGTAGCCCTCGACGACCCCGGCGCGGACCAGCAGCCGGGACGGCCAGGCGTTCGGCGGCCGGCCGGGCACCGGCGTCGCTTCGACGAAGCGGCCCGCCGGCGTGTGGTAGAAGAGCCGGCCCGTCGCGCGCGCCCAGCGGGGCTGCAGGCCGTCGCCGGGCAGCACGTACTGCCCGGACGTGCGGCGGTCGACCACGTAGACCTGCGCCCGGCCCGAGGCGTCGCTCTCGAAGGCGAGCCAGCGTCCGTCGGGCGAGAGCGCACCGCTCAGCTCGCGTGCCGCCGTGCGCGCGACCGGCACGGGTGAGCCCCCGCGCAGCTCCCAGACGTCGTACCCGCTGCCCGCTTCGTACGCGTCGAACGCGACCAGCCCTCCGGAGCGCCAGTCGTTCGGCCACAGCAGCAGGGCGCCGGGGGGCGCGTACACGCGGCGCTCCGCGAGCGCCCCGCGCGTGTCGCGCACGTAGAGCGCGTAGCGACCGGTGCGGTTGGACGAGAACACGATCGAGTCGCCGGCCGGGGACCAGACCGGCCCGCGGTTGAGGCCGCGCGCCGCCGTCCAGCGCACGACGGCCCCCGTTACGGCGTCGAGCAGGACGATGTTGCTGCGCCCGGTGCCCTCGACGCGCTCGGCGGCGATGCGGCGGCCGTCCGGCGAGATCTGGGGATGGAAGTACGGCCCGACCGCGAGCACGCGCGAGTCGCCCGAGCTCGCGTCGATCCACTCCATGCGGCTCGAGCGCACGGCGAGCGCCGAGGAGACGAGGGTGCCGTTCTGCGAGACGCTCGCGTGCGGCTCCGCGACCGAGCCCCCGAGCCCGGGCAGGTCGAGGATGGGCACCGGCTCGCCGGTCCAACGCAACGTGCGCGTGCTGAACGGCCTCGCCTCCAGCGTGTGGTTCATCACGTAGACGAGCATCCCGGAGGAGTAGTCCGCGCCCGACTCGACCGGGCCGACGTAGACGCGCCGGTCGGTGTGCATGGAGCCGACGTAGAGGTCGTAGGACCCGCTGCGCCCGGGCGTGCTGACGTAGAGGAAGTGGTCGCCGTCGGGCAGGAAGCACGGCCAGCGGTGCGAGACCTCCCCGTCGATCGAGTCGACCATGCTCGCCGGAACCGGCGTGCCGCCCTCGGCCCGCACGCGATGGAGCGGGCCGAGCGTCGAGCTCGCGAACACGATGTCGCCGCGGCCGGACCAGCTCCCGCCGCGCCCGAGCGCGGCCCGGCAGACGACGCGCACGCGGCCGCCGTCCACGCCGACGCGCTTGAGCTGCTGGTCGCTGAAGAAGCCGATGTCGCGGCTGTCCGCGGACCAGAAGGGGTACTGGGCTCCCTCGGTGCCCGGGATGCGCACGTTGTCGCGCCCGTCGAAGCGGCGGATCCAGAGCGCGCTGCGGCCCGTCGAGTCGATGCTCGCGAACGCGATCGCGCTGCCGTCCGGCGAGACGACGACGTTCGCGTACTGGTGCAGGTGCTGCCCCGCCGGCAGCTGCAGCGTGAACTGCATGGGATGGCCGGGGCCCGGAGCCTGCGGCCGACGCAGCCACCACGCCCCGGCCGCGAGCAGCGCCAGGGCCGCCACGGCCGCGGTCCACGCGGCCACGCGGCGCAGCGTGCGCCGGCGGCGCGCGCCG
>JBAIWU010000181.1:0-7149 GCA_037917155.1 Candidatus Eiseniibacteriota bacterium | reverse complement strand
CAGGCCGTAGCGCTCGCGCGCGTGCTGCAGCACGGTGCGGCCGTCATCCAGCACCACGCGCACGCGCGGGTCGTCGAGCGGATCGTGGCCCCGCTCGTGGAAGAAGCGCGAGCCGTCGATGACCGAGGGCTCGAGCTCGACGAGGTCGGTGCGCCCCGCGCCCGCGGCGAGCACCGACGCGAGCGTCACGCCCGAGCCCTGGCCGATCACCAGCGCGCGCGCGCCGGGTGGTGCCATCGCGGCCGGCACCAGGCCGGAGAGCACCTGCGTGAGCATGTCGTTGTCGCTCGCGTCGACCTTGCCGTTGATGCGCATGATCGTGTTGCGGCCGAGCGTGTCGCGCGTCACCAGCACGGAGCCGTTGAGCCCCTCGCGGTAGAGCAGCATCTTCTCGCGCCCGAGCGCCGAGCGGACCCGGTCGCGCTCGACGCCCTGCGTGACGCCCTCGATCCACGCGCGCGCCGCCGGGCGGAAGACGCCCGCGGACATCTCGATCGGGTTCCACGCGGGCGCCAGAATCGCCAGCGCCGGCGCCGCGACCAGCGCGGCCAGCGTGGCGCCGGCGACGGGAGCGGGCAGCACGCGGGCGCGGGCCGCGGCCGCGAGCGCGATCACCGCGACCAGGGCCGAGAGCGCCAGCGCGGCCACGTGCGTGCCCTGGACGCCGATGACCGGCACCAGCGCGTAGCCGGCCGCGAGCGAGCCGGCGATCGTGCCCAGCGTGTTCGCCGCGTACGCGCGTCCCACCGCGCGGCCACCGTCGCCCGACGAGATGAGCCGGGCCGCGATCGGGAACACCGCGCCCAGCAGCGTGCACGGGACGAAGATGACCGCCGCCACCAGCAGCAGCTCCGTGCCGAACAGCGTCCACCAGTTGGTGCCGGCCCGCTGCACCAGCGCGAGGAACGTCTCCGGCAGGCCCGGGAAGAGCCAGACCGCGGCCGCCGCGGAGACCGCGATGCCCGCCTGCAGGGCCGCGAACGCGGCCAGCGAGCCGAGCCGCGACATGAACCGCCCCGTGAGCGCCGAGCCGAGCGCGAGCCCGGACAGGTACACGGCGAGCACACCCGAGAACGAGTACACGGAGGAGCCGAGCAGCAGCCCGAACAGCCGCACCCACGCGATCTGGAAGGCCAGCGCGGCGAAGCCCGAGAGCGCCAGCGCCACGCCCACCGCGATCCGCTCGGGGCGCCCCAGCGGCGAGTCGTCCGCGGTCCGCGTGGCGCGCGCCGGCGAGGCCGCGCCGGCCACCCCGGCCGCGTCCCGCGCGGCCGAGGCCGGGCGTGCGAACGCGAGCGCGATCGAGGCCGCGATGAGGTTGAACGCCGCGGCGGTGCACGCGGTCAGGCGCAGGCCGAGCCCGGGAATGAGCGCGAAGCCGCCGAGCAGCGAGCCGGCGACCGCGCCGATCGTGTTGATCGCGTAGAGCCGCGCCAGCGCCGGGCCCACCAGCACGTGCTCGAAGTGCTCGACGAGCACGGGCAGCGTCGCGCCCATGAGCAGCGTCGGCGGCAGCAGCGAGGCGAACACGACGGCGAACCGCGCCGCGGCGAAGAGCGCCGTGCCCGGCCCGAACCCGGCCGCGAACGCGCCGATCACGGGGTCGAGCAGCTGCGGCACCGGGATCGAGAGCAGACCCAGCGCGGCGATGCCCAGCTCGAGCAGCGCGTAGCGCCGCGCGCCCTGCGTGGGGTGCGTGAGCTGCCGGCCGAGCAGCCAGGCGCCCAGTGCCAGCCCGCACAGGAACGCCGCGACCACGGTCGAGATGGCGTGCAGCGAGTTGCCCAGGACCAGCGAGAGCTGCTTGGACCAGACCACTTCGTACAGCAGTCCCGCGGCGCCGGAGACGAAGAAGCACGTCGCCGCCCACCACGGCAGCGCGGCGGCGTTCGCGCTCCTCGTCGTGGCCTGTCGGGGGGGCCCGGCCGGACGTGCAGGGCCGCGATGGGAGGAGCTGCGGGCCATCGTCCTCTCCAGCGGGCCAGCGGCCGGGCGCCGCCGGACTCAGTTGCCGAGCCAGCGCCTCAGCCAGTCGTGCACTTCACGATACCATAACAATGAGTTTCGGGGCTTGAGAATCCAGTGATTCTCGTCCGGGAAGTAGACCAGCCGGGCGGGGACGCCCTTGGCCTTGAGCAGCCCGTAGATGAGCAGGCCCTGGCCCACGGGCACCCGGTAGTCGCGCTCGCCGTGGAGGACGAGCATGGGGGTGGTCATGCCCGAGGCGAAGCGGACGGGGGACCAGCGGTCCTGGCGCTCGAGCCCGTCCCACGCCTCGCCGCCGGTCGCCTTGCCCCGCCCCTGCGTGACGTCGCTCGCGTACTGGCCCATCAGGTCGCAGACGCCGGCGTGGTTGACGATGCACCGGAACCGGTCCGTGTGCCCGGCGATCCACGACATCATGTAGCCGCCGTACGAGCCGCCCGTGGCCGCCATCCGCGAGCCGTCGACGAAGCCCAGCGCGACCATGGCGTCGGTCGCGAGCATGAGGTCCTCGAAGGGCCGCGCCGCCCACTCGCCCTGGATGCGCTGCGCGAAGTCCTGCCCCCACGAGGTCGAGCCCTGGAAGTTGACCAGCGCCGCGACGTAGCCGGGCGCGGCGAAGAGCTGGCCGTTCCAGCGCGCGTGGAACTGGTCGCCCGAGATGCCGTGTGGACCGCCGTGCACGACGTGGACCAGCGGGTAGCGCTTCGAGGGGTCGAAGTCCGGCGGCAGCACGAGGAACGTCTGCACGGTCTCGCCCCGGGAGCCGGTGAACGTCATCTCGCGCACCTCGCCCGTGCCGAAGCGCCCGGCGATCGGCTCCGTGAACCGGGTCACGCGCTCGAGGCCCGAGCCGTCGAGCGCGCACGCGTGGACCTCCGCCGGGTTCGCGAGGTCCTGCGACGTGAACAGCACGCGGCCCCCGCGCGTGATGCGGAAGCCGGCCACGGTGCCGTCGCCGGTGATCGCGCGCGGCTCGCCGCCGCGGAAGGCGAACAGCCGCACGCGCGCCGCCTGCTCGGCGGAGAGGACCAGCGAGCCGTCCGGCGCGAACTCCCACGCCACCGGCGAGAGGTCCCAGCTCCCGAGCCACTCCTCGTGCGCGCCGCTTCCGCGGTCGACGCGCATCAGCCGCACGCGGTCGGCATAGAAGAGCGGGTCGTGCTTCATGCCGTAGACGAGCCAGCGGCCGTCGGGCGAGTAGCGCGGCAGCAGGTCCTCGCACGCGTGGTCGGCGGTCAGGCAGCGCATCGGGCCGCCGGCGACGGGCAGCGTCCAGACGCGCGAGACGATGAGGGAGCGCTCCTCGTCGAACGACACGCCCGAGAGCGCGATCTCGCGCCCGTCGGGCGAGAGGTCGTACTGGCCGGTCATGTCCATCCACTCGAACCACACGGTCGAGTCGGGCGTGAGGTCGCGCAGCGTGCCGCTCGCGAGGTCGTGCAGCCACAGGTGCGGGACCTCGCCCGTCGTGAGCCACGTGTCCCAGTAGCGGTAGAAGCGGTCCTCGGTGACGTGCGCCTTGACCGGGTCGTCGGCGCGGCGCTTGAGCTCCGCGGCCGTGGCCTCGCTCGTGAGGTGGCCCCGGAGCAGCATGCCGGCGACGACGATGCCCGTGCCGTCGGGCAGCCAGCGCGGGTCGAACACGCCCAGCGGCAGGCTCGTCAGGCGCCGGGCTTCGCCGCCGTCGAGCGGCATGACCATGAGCTGCGCCTTGCCGTTCTCGTCCTTGCGCGTGAACGCGAGCTGGTGGCCGTCCGGCGAGAGGCGCGGATCGCCCGCGGAGGCGTCGGGCGAGGTGAGCGCGAGCGGCTCGCCGCCGCCGTCGAGCGGCACGCGCCACAGCCGCGTGCGCGGCTCGTTCTTCTCGATCGCGTACGTGGTGACGGGCACGATCGCGAAGCGGCCGTCGGGCGAGGGCTGGGGAGTGCCGACGCGCGGCAGCTCCCAGAGGTCCTCGGCGGTCATCGGACGCGGCCCCTTGCGGGCCGGGTGGAGCGTGGTGAGCGGTGTGGCGAGCACGGTCATGGCGCGGGTCTCCTCGATCGGGACGGCGGCGCGCGCAGCCTAGCAGGAACGCCCGCCCGCGCGCGGCGCCCGCGTCGGACGCGGCAGGACCGGCGCCGATCGCGCGCCGGCGTGCGGGCCGAGCCGTGTTGAAACACCGTTTCACGCCGGTTTGGCCGCACTGCCCCCAGCCGCTATTCTGCCGCCGGTGAAATCGTTTACGCACCCGCCCACCGCGGGCCGGAAGGCGCGCCGCGCGCACACGTCGCTGCGGCCCATCCGCCAGGCCGCCCGGCCCCCCGTGGCTCCGATCGAAAGGACTCCATCCCCATGAGCACCCTGGAACGCCCCGCACGGGACCGTCGCGAGAGCGAGCGCTTCATCCTCAACATGCTCTCGGGCTTCAAGCGGCAGCTTCCCGACGCCGACCCGGCCGAGACGCAGGACTGGCTCGACGCGCTCGAAGACATCGTCCGGCTGCACGGGCGCGAGCGCGCCGACTTCCTGCTCCGGCGCGTCCTCAAGCGCGCCCGCCAGCTCCACGTGGGCCTGCCGGGGCTCGTGCAGTCGCGCTACATCAACACGATCTCGACCGAGCAGGAGCCGCCGTTCCCGGGCGACGAGCCCATGGAGAAGCGCATCCGCCGCATCATCCGGTGGAATGCGGCCGCCATGGTCGTGCGCGCGAACCACCACCATGCGGGCCTGGGCGGCCACCTCTCGACGTACGCCTCGGCGGCGAGCCTGTACGAGGTGGGCTTCAACCACTTCTTCCGAGGCAAGGACGACGGCGGCTCGGGCGACCAGGTGTTCTTCCAGGGGCACGCGGCGCCCGGCATCTACGCGCGCGCGTTCCTCGAGGGCCGGCTCGGCGAGTCGCAGATCGAGCACTTCCGCCAGGAGGTCCGGCGCGGCGAGGGCCTGTCGAGCTATCCGCACCCGCGGCTGATGCCGGACTTCTGGGAGTTCCCCACCGTGAGCATGGGCCTCGGCCCGATGAACGCCGTCTACCAGGCGCGCTTCAACCGCTACCTCGCGGCGCGCGGGCTGGCCGACACGTCGAACTCGCGCGTGTGGGCGTTCCTCGGCGACGGCGAGACGGACGAGCCCGAGACCACCGGCGCGATCCGGCTCGCGGCGCGCGAGGAGCTCGACAACCTCACGTTCGTCATCAACTGCAACCTGCAGCGGCTCGACGGGCCGGTGCGCGGCAACGGCAAGATCATCCAGGAGCTCGAGGCCGTGTTCACGGGCGCGGGCTGGAACGTGATCAAGGTGATCCTCGGCCGCGAGTGGGACGCGCTGCTGGCGAAGGACTACGAGGGCGTGCTCGTCGACCGGCTCAACGAGACCGTCGACGGCGACTGGCAGCAGTACCAGGTGCAGAGCGGCGCCTACGTGCGCGAGCACTTCTTCGGTGTCGACCCGCGCCTGAAGGCCATGGTCGACCACCTCTCCGACGACGACCTGAAGCACCTGCGCCGCGGCGGCCACGACTACAAGAAGATCTACGCCGCCTACGCCGCCGCCACGGCCACCAGGGGCCAGCCCACGGTCGTGCTCGCGAAGACGGTCAAGGGCTGGACGCTGGGCTCCGGCGCCGAGGCGCGCAACATCACGCACCAGAAGAAGAAGCTCGACCTCGACGAGCTGAAGAAGTTCCGCGACACGCTCGAGCTGCCGATCTCGGACAAGAAGCTCGCCGAGGCGCCGCTCTACCACCCCGGTCCGGACAGCGACGAGGTGAAGTACCTGCTCGAGCGCCGGCGCGCGCTGGGGGGCTGCATGCCGAAGCGCGTCGTGCGCGCGAAGCCGCTGCCCGCCGCGGGCGCGAAGGCGTTCTCGGAGTTCGACGGCGGCACGCCCGAGACGCAGCAGGTCTCGACGACGATGGTGTTCGGCAAGGTGCTGCGCAACCTGATCCGCGACCCGAACTACGGCCGGCGCGTCGTGCCCATCATCCCCGACGAGGCGCGCACGTTCGGGCTCGAGGTGCTGTTCCGCGAGGTCGGCATCTACCAGCCCGGCGGCCAGAAGTACGAGCCCGTGGACTCCAAGCTCGTGCTCTCGTACACCGAGAAGGCCGACGGCCAGGTGCTCGAGGAGGGCATCACCGAGGACGGCGCCATGGCGTCGTTCACGGCCTCCGGCACCAGCTACGCGACGCACGGCTCGACGACGATTCCCTTCTACATCTTCTACTCGATGTTCGGGTTCCAGCGCAGCATGGACCTGGTGTGGGCGTTCGGCGACGCACGCGGGCGCGGCTTCATGCTGGGCGCGACCGCCGGCCGCACGACGCTCAACGGCGAGGGCCTGCAGCACGAGGACGGCCACAGCCTGCTGCTCGCGTCGGCGGTGCCCAACTGCCTGCCGTACGACCCGGCGTTCGCGTACGAGGTCGCCACGATCGTGAAGGACGGCCTGCGCCGCATGTATGAATCGGGCGAGGACGTCTTCTATTACGTCGCGCTCTACAACCAGGACTACGCGCAGCCGAAGCGCCCCGAGGGGATCGACGACGGCATCCTCAAGGGCCTCTACCGCTACCGGGCCGCGGGCAAGGGCCGGCTCCAGGCGCAGCTGCTCGGCAGCGGCCCGATGCTGCTCCAGGCGCTGCGCGCGCAGGCGATGCTCGCGGAGTGGGACGTCGCCGCGGACGTCTGGAGCGCCACGAGCTATCCGCTGCTGCGCACCGAGGCGCTCGCGGCCGAGCGCTGGAACCGGCTGCACCCGACCGAGACGCCGCGCGTGCCGTACGTGACGCGCGCGCTCGCCGGCGCCCAGGGGCCGGTCGTCGCCTCGAGCGACTGGCTCAAGTCGGTCGCCGACCTGCCCGCGCGCTGGATCCCGAACCGCTTCGTGCCGCTGGGCACGGACGGCTTTGGCCGCAGCGACACGCGCGACGCGCTGCGCCGCCACTTCGAGATCGACGCCGAGCACATCGTCGTGGCCACGCTCCACGCGCTCGCGCTGGACGGCAAGGTGAAGCCGGAGACCGTCGCGAAGGCGATCGCGCAGTACGGCATCGATCCCGAGGCGACCGACCCGCGCGAGGCGTAGCGGCCCCCGGGACGAGGCGGCACGGGACGGCGCGGGGCACCTGCCCGGCGCCGTCCGCCTTCGGGCCGCCGGGGGCGGCGCCGGAACTTCCTGCCG
>JBAIWU010000180.1:0-2943 GCA_037917155.1 Candidatus Eiseniibacteriota bacterium | reverse complement strand
CGGGGCGGCGGCGGGCTTGGCCGGCGCGCCGCGCCGCGGCCGCCGGCTCGTTCTCCGCCGCGTCCCGGGCGGTGCCGCACCGTTTGGGACGCCCGAGGGCCCGGCGCTATGCTGCATTTCCGCGGGCGCCCCGGCGCGCGCCGCGATCCCCCCGAGCCCGACCCACGCGGGCCCTGCCCCTTCCCGGAGGGAGTCATGACCGATATCCGACTCGGCCGCGAACACCTCGGCCGGCTCGACTCGGCGAGCCGCCTCGAGTGGCTCGTCACGAACGGCATCGGCGGTTACGCATCCGGCACCGTGGGCGGCGCCCTCACGCGGCGCTACCACGGCCTGCTCGTCGCCGCGCTCAAGCCCCCCGTCGAACGCACGCTGCTGCTGGTCAAGCTGGCGGAGCGCGTGTTCGTCGATGGCGCCTGGGTGGACCTCGACCTGAACCACTGGGCGGGAGGCGTCTCGAGCCCGCTCGGGCACCTGCACCTCGAGTCCTTCCGGCTCGACGGCACCGTGCCGGTGTGGACGTGGGCGATCGGCCACACGCGGCTCGAGAAGCGCGTCTGGATGGAGCAGGGGCAGAACACGACCTACGTGCAGTACCGGCTGGCGGCGGCGCCGCACCCGGTGACGCTGTCGCTGCGCGCGCTCGTGAACCACCGCGACCACCACGCCACCGTCTCCGCGGGCGTGCGCACGCCGGTCGTGGAGCCGGTCACGGGCGGGCTCGAGGTGCGCGCGTTCGAGGGCGCGACGCCGCTGTGGCTGTTCGTCGACGGGGCCGAGGCGCGGCCCGCGAGCGTCTGGTACCGCAACTACACGCTGGCGATCGAGACCGAGCGCGGCCTCGACGACCGCGAGGACCACCTGCTCGCCGGCGAGTTCACGCGCACGCTGCAGCCGGGCGAGGTGCTGACGTGCGTCGCGAGCACGCGGCACGACGCCGGGCGCGGCGCGCTGGCGCTCGCCGGGGCGCTGCACCGCCGCCACGCGCACGAGCACGCGCTGCTCGAGGCGTGGAGCCATTCGCACGCGAAGCTCGCGCGCGAGGCGCCGCCGTGGATCCGCCAGCTCGTGCTGGCCGCCGACGCCTTCGTGGTCGAGCGCGCCGCGGGCGGCGAGGAGGCGCTGCGCGCGTCGCCGTCGGCGCCCCGCAGCGTCATCGCGGGCTACCCGTGGTTCACGGACTGGGGCCGCGACACGATGATCGCGCTGCCCGGGCTGACGCTCGCCACGGGCCGGCCCGAGATCGCGCGCGCCGTGCTGCTGCTGTTCGCGGCGCACGTGGACCGCGGCATGCTGCCCAATTGCTTCCCGGACGACGGCTCGCCGCCGGAGTACAACACCGTCGACGCGGCCCTGTGGTTCTTCCAGGCCGTGGACGCGTACGTCGAGCAGACCGGGGACGTCGAGCTGCTCGAGCGCGTCTACCCCGCGCTCGAGGACATCGGCGCGTGGTACGAGCGCGGCTCGCGCTTCGGCATCCGCGTGGACCCGCACGACTGGCTCGTGACGCAGGGCGCGGACGGCGTGGCGCTCACGTGGATGGACGCGCGCGTCGAGGACTGGGTCGTCACGCCGCGTCGCGGCAAGCCGGTCGAGGTCAACGCGCTCTGGTACGGCGCGCTGATGGCGATGGCCCGCTTCGCGAAGAGGCTGGGGCGGAACGAGAAGAGCCACGACGAGATGGCGCAGCGCGTCGTGAACTCGTTCGCGCGCTTCTGGAACGCCGACACCGGCTGCCTGTACGACGTCCTCGACGGCCCGAACGGGCCCGACGCGTCGATCCGGCCGAACCAGGTCTTCGCGTGCTCGCTGCCCGACTCGCCGCTCGACACGCCGCAGCGGCGCGGCGTCGTGGACGTCGTCGGCCGCCGCCTGCTCACGTCGTATGGCCTGCGCAGCCTCGCGCCGTCCGAGCCGGGCTACCGCGGGCACATGACCGGCGACCGCCGGACGCGCGACGGGGCCTACCACCAGGGCACCGTGTGGACGTGGCTGCTGCCGCACTACGCGCTGGCGCACTACTCGGCGTTCGGCGATCGCGAGGAGGCGCTGCGGCTGCTCGCGCCGCTGGCCGACCTGCACCGCGCGGTGGCCATGGGCACGCTGCCCGAGGTGGCCGACGGCGACCCGCCGCACGCACCGCGCGGCTGCTTCGCGCAGGCGTGGACGGTGGCCGAGACGCTGCGCGCGTGGCACACGCTGTCGGCCGACTCGCCTCGCGGCGGGCGCGCGCCGGCACGGAGGTCGGTTCGGAAAGCGCTCGTGAGCGCCGGTTGAGATTCCGGCAGGGTGAACGCGGGCGGCCCGAGCGGGCCGCCCGCGCGTTTTTTTGTGGGGCCGCCTCGCGCCCGCTGGTACCTTCCCGCGACTCCATCCGCACTCGTTCCTCCCCGAGGCACCGCTCCGCATGCCCGCTCCCGGCACGAAGCTAGGGCTGTACGAAGTCGTTGGTCCCCTCGGGGCCGGCGGCATGGGCGAAGTGTTCCGCGCGCGCGATCCGCGGCTGGGGCGCGACGTCGCGATCAAGGCGCTGCCGGCCGCGTTCGCGCAGGACGCCGAGCGGCTCGCGCGCTTCGAGCGCGAGGCCAAGCTGCTCGCCTCGCTCAACCACCCGAACGTCGCGGGCATCCACGGCGTCGAGGAAGCGGACGGCGCGCGCTACCTGGTGCTCGAGTTCGTCGACGGCGAGACGCTCGAGGCGCACCTGCGGCGCGGCCCGCTGCCGCTCGCCGAGGTGCTGGACGTGGCGAAGCAGGTGGCGGCGGGCGTCGAGGCCGCGCACGAGGCGGGCGTGGTGCACCGCGACCTGAAACCCGGGAACGTGATGCTGACCGCGGCGGGCGGGGTGAAGGTGCTGGACTTCGGGCTCGCCAAGGGCGGCGCGGGGCGCAGCGCCTCGGGCTCGGACCCGCAGCTCTCGGCCTCGCCGACGATGACGTACGC
>JBAIWU010000179.1:0-2377 GCA_037917155.1 Candidatus Eiseniibacteriota bacterium | reverse complement strand
CGCACGACGTCGACCGGCCCGGCGTCGGGCGGATCGTCGAGCGCGTGCTGGCCGGGCTGCGCGCGGGCTCGATCGTGATCCTGCACGACTCGAGCGGCCTCGGCGATCTCGACCGCTCCCAATCGGTCGCCGCGGCGGAGCGGATCCTGTCCGAGGCCGCCGCGCGGGGCCTGCGGGCGGTGACGGTGAGCGAGCTGCTCCGCGAGCCGGGGGCTCGGCCCGACGCGCCGTGGGCGGTCGAGGCGGGCTGAAGCGCGAGCGCGTTCTCGGCCGTTCTCGAGCGGCTTGTCGCAGACGTGCCGAGCCGTTCCGCGGGATGCCGCGTCCCAAGGTGTGGGACCGCCCGGCCGATAACGGCCCGACCCCGTTTCTCCGGTGAGAGATGGCGGTCCCCGCCGGGTGCACGGCCGCAGGTGCCGTGCTAACCTGCGCGCCCATTTCCGACCGATCCATCGCCGCCCCGACGCGCCGTCCCCGCGATTGGCGCGGGCGGCGGCTTGAGGAGCACATGTCCCGTCGTCTCGACTTCGTCCTCCGCGAGAACGCCGACTACATCGACCAGCAGTATGCCCGGTGGCTCGCCGACCCCGCCTCCGTCCCCGAGGACTGGGCGCTGTTCTTCGCCGGGATGGACCTGGGCTCCCGCCGGGAAATGGCAGCGCCTGGCGTCGCGGCCGGGCCCTACGCCGGGGTCCGCAGCCTCGTCCACGCGTTCCGGGAGTTCGGCCACCTCGCGGCCCGGCTGGACCCGCTCGGCGACGGCGAGGACCACCACCCGTTCCTCGAGCCGGCCGCGTACGGCCTCGCGGAGGCGGACCTCGACCGCGAGGTCGACGGCGCGCCGTTCCGGGGCGAGTTCCAGGGCACGCTGCGCCAGCTCCTCGAGGCGCTGCGCGAGACCTACTGCGGCACGCTCGCGGTCGAGTACATGGACATCGCCGACCCCGAGCAGCGCGAGTGGCTCGCGTCGCGGATCGAGGCGGGCAACAACCGTCCGCGCCTCTCGGCGGGCGAGCGCGTCGGCGTCCTGCGCGGGCTGGTGGCGGCGGACGGCTTCGAGGCCTTCCTGCACGCGCGCTACACCGGGCAGAAGCGCTTCTCGCTCGAGGGCGGAGCGAGCCTGGTGCCGATGCTCGAGACGCTCATCCGCGAGGCGGGCATGCTGGGAGTCGAGGGCCTGCAGATCGGCATGCCCCATCGCGGCCGGCTCAACGTGCTCGCGAACATCATGAAGAAGCCGCTCGAGCAGATCTTCAGCGAGTTCGAATCGAGCTTCGACCACGAGGACATCGAGGGGCAGGGCGACGTCAAGTACCACCTCGGCTTCAACTCGAGCCGCGAGCTGCCCGGCGGGCGCACCGTGTACCTCTGGCTCTGCTACAACCCGAGCCACCTCGAGTTCGTGAACCCGGTCGTGCTCGGCATGATGCGCGCGCGGCAGGACGCGGTCGGCGACACCGCGCGCGACCGCGGCGTGCCCGTGCTCATCCACGGCGACGCGGCGTTCGCGGGCGAGGGGATCGTGCCCGAGACGCTGGCGCTCGGGCAGCTCCCGGCCTACCGCACGGGCGGCACGCTGCACGTGGTCGTGAACAACCAGGTGGGCTTCACCACGTCGCCGCAGGACTCGCGCCCGACGCGCTACCCCACGGCGATCGCGCGCGTGCTCGACGCGCCCGTGTTCCACGTCAACGGCGACGACCCCGAGGCGTGCGTGCGGGCGATGTCGCTCGCGCTCGAATACCGCATGCGCTTCCACCGCGACGTGTTCGTGGACCTGGTGTGCTACCGCCGGCACGGGCACAACGAGATGGACGACCCCACGTTCACGCAGCCGGTCATGTATCGCGCGATCGCGGAGCACACGCCGGCCCCCGCCGCGTATGCGCAGCGGCTGCTCGCCGAGGGCGTGCTCGAGCCGCCCGCGCTCGAGGCGATGCGGGGCGAGCTCGACGCGGGCTTCCGCGCCGCGCACCGCAGCGCCGCGGCCGACCCGGTGCCGCCGCGCCGCGGCGACCCGCGCGGGCTCTGGCGCGGGCTGGAATGGTCGGGCGAGGACTGGGGCGCCGACACGCGCGTGCCGCGCGAGACGCTGGAGCGGCTCGTGCACGGTCTCACGCGCCTGCCGGAGGACTTCCATCCGCACCGCAAGATCGCGCAGCTCGCCGTGGACCGGCGCAAGATGTTCCTCGAGGACCGGATCGACTGGTCGCTGGGCGAGACGCTCGCCTACGGCACGCTGCTGCTCGAGGGCCGCAACGTGCGGCTCACCGGGCAGGACGCGGGCCGCGGCACGTTCACGCACCGGCACGCGCTGCTGCACGACGCGGCGAACGGCCGCCGGCGGGCGCCCCTGCGCCACCTGGCGCCCGAGCAG
>JBAIWU010000178.1:0-2223 GCA_037917155.1 Candidatus Eiseniibacteriota bacterium | reverse complement strand
CGCGAAATGGAATGGCCGGCCCGCGCGGTAGCCTGCGAGCTGCTCGCCGTAGCGCGCCGCGCCGCCCGAGTCGCGCTCGGCGCGCGCCAGCGCCACCGCGCGCTCGCCCGCGCGCACCGCGTCGGGGAAGCGCCGCTCCTCGGCGTACGCCGCGGCCAGCGTGCTGTAGAGCACCGCGACGGGCTGCGCGCGGCTCGCGGCCACGGCCCGTTCCGCGCAGCGCACCGCCTCGGCACCGTCGCGGTGCGCCGCGTCGGCGTGCGTCGCGCGGATCCACGCGATGTTGTTGAGCGCGTCCAGGTCGTCCGGCGCGTCGCGCAGGATCGCGGCGTACTGCGTGACCGCGTCCTCGACGCGGCCCTCGCGCGTCAGCGTCACCGCCAGCATCCGGCGCACCTCCGCGCCGGCGCGCGGCTGCGCCACCGCGCGGCGCAGGACCGCCTCCGCCTCGGCGAGCCGGCCCCGGAGCGCGAGCGCCGCTCCGAGCTCTGCGAGCGACGCGGCGTGGTCGGGATCGAGCCGCAGCGCGGCCTCGTACTGCGCGATGGCCTCGTCGGTCCGGCCGAGCTTCATCAGCGCGCGCGCGTAGTTGTGGCGCACGTTCGCGCGGTCCTTCAGGCGGATCGCCTGCTCGAACTCCGCCAGCGCCTCGGGCGTCCGGCCCAGCGCGGCCAGCGCGATGCCGAGATTGGCGTGCGTGTCGCCGTACGCCGGGTTCACCGCGAGCACCGTGCGGAAGCGCGCGATCGCGTCGGCATAGCGCCCGGCGTTCAGAAGCTCGGTGCCGAGGCAGTAGTTCGCCATCAGGTTCGCCGGCTCCCGCGCGAGCGTGTACGTGAACAGCGTGCGGTTGTCCTTCCAGTGCGCCACCTGCCGCGCCGTCGCCGCGCCCAGGGCCGCGAGCACGAGGACCGCGAGACCGGCCGCCAGTCCCAGTGCCGCCCGCGTGCGCGGCCAGAGCGCGTCGAGCGTCCATGCGAGCGCGATCGCGAGCCCGATCGTCGTCAGGTAGGTGTAGCGGTCCGCCCAGCCCTGCATTCCCACCTGCACGAGCCCGATCACGGGCACGAGCGTGCCCAGGAACCAGGCCCAGCCGACGCCGATCCACGGGCGCCGGCGGAACTGCCACGCCGCGAGCGCCGTCAGCGCCGCCACCGCGACGGCCGCGGCGGGCCCGCGCGCGAGCGCGACCGCGGGATCGAGCAGGTGGAACGGCACCAGCGCGTGCGGCCGGAACGAGAGCGCGACGTACTGCCATGCCGCGTACGCGGCGTTCAGGATCCGCACCGGCCACGGCAGGTGTGCGGTGTCCACGACGGCGCCCGCGGCGCGCTGGACCTGGAACGTGAGCGCCGCGAACGCCACGACGAGCGCGAGCAGCGGCCACTTCTCGGCGACGAGACCGCGCAGGTCGCGCGCCGGCGCGCGGACGAGCCCGGGCCGGGCCGCCGCGCCGGGCAGCGCCCGCCAGCGCCCGAGCGGCCACACGTCCAGCAGGACCAGCACGCCGGGCAGCGTCACGAGCATGGGCTTGGACGCCAGGCCGAGCGCGAGGGACAGGCCGACGAGCGACCCGCGTCCGCGGCCGGGCCGCTCGGCCCACCATGCGTAGGTCCAGAGCGTGAGCATGAAGAAGCAGCCGCTCAGCACGTCCTTCAGCTCCGAGGCCCACGCCACCGACTCGACGCGCAGCGGGTGGAGCGCGAACAGCCCGCCGACGAGCAGGCTCGTCCACCACGCGCCCGTCATCCGGGCCAGCGCGAGCACGAGCAGCACGGCCGCGAGCGCGTGCAGCGCGAGGCACACGCCGTGGTGCGCGGCGGGCGACGAGCCGAAGAGCTGCGCGTCGAGCATGTAGAGCACCGACGTGAGCGGATGGAAGTTCCCGCCGTGCGGCGAGCGCATGATCCAGCGCAGGCCATCCAGCGTGAGGCCCGAGTTGATGTGCGCGTTGTCGAAGAGGTAGTCGGGGTCGTCGAAGAGGATCCAGCGGTTGCGCAGCACGCCCGCGAACGCGGCCACGGTCGCGGCCACGAGTGCCAGCAGCGAGGCTGCGCGCACGGCGGCGCCCGGCCCGCGCGCGCCGGTGCCGGGCGCCTCCGGAGGCGCCGGCGATCCAGCGGATGCGGTCGTGGGAGCGGCGGACGCGGCGCCCGCGGACGGGCGCCGTGGATGCGAGCGAGGTCGGGACACCGGCGCGATGATAGCGCAACGACCCGGCCC
>JBAIWU010000177.1:0-2442 GCA_037917155.1 Candidatus Eiseniibacteriota bacterium | reverse complement strand
GTTCCCCGCCGCGGCCCGGGACGGCGCGCCGGGCGCCAGCGCCAGGCAGGCCAGCAGCGCGAGCACGGCGGGCAGCGGCGAGGCGTTACGGACCAACGACCCTCCCTGTCGTCGAGTGGTAACGACCTCGGTCCGGGCAAGGGCACCCGAGTCCACGACGCCATTTAGCACCGCGCGGCGGCCCGGCGTCAATGCTCGATGCGCGGCGGTCAGGCCGAGAGCCGCTCCACGTTCGCCCGCGGCACGGTCGCGCGGCCGCCGCCCTCGAGGAACTCGACCACCAGCACGCGCACCCGCGCCTCGGTCTCCAGTGTCTCGAGCTCGTGCGGCAGGGCCACCACGCGCCCGAGGAAGCCGAAGTACGGCTGCCGGATCACGCGCACGAGCGAGCCCACCTCCAGCCCGCCGCCGCCGGCGTCCTCCGAGGTCTCCCCCGCGCCCTCGTGTGGCACGAGGATCTCGGGCCGCTGGACGCCGGCGCGGATCTGGGTCGCGCCCGAGACCGAGGCCAGCCCGCCGGCGCGACGCTCGAGCAGCTTCCACGTGCGCTCGGCCATCGGGATGCGGCCGAAGCCCTCGGTGAGCACGAGCGTGATGCTGAGGTCCTCCGAGCCCGTGATCGCGACACCCAGGTCGCGGCCCAGCAGCCGGCGCAGGTCGGCGTCGTCGAACCCGCCCACGACCACCGCGGCCACGCCGGCGTCGCGCGCGGCGAGCAGCGTGTCGCAGTCGATGTGCGCGCCGCCCGCGAGCACCTGCCCGCGCACGTCGCCCCGCAGCATCGCCGGGCTCCAGTGGTCGTCCGGCCCGCAGGCCACGCGCAGGGTCCCGAACGTCTCGCCGCCCACACCGAAGATGCCCTGGACGAGCGCGCCGCGGGCCTCGACCACCACGCCCTCCTCCGGCATCACGTCCACCACCCGGCCACGCACGTACGCGGCGACCTCGACCGGGACGGGCGGCTCGCGCAGCAGGAGCTGGCCGGTCACGGTGGAGACGCTCTCGATCACCCCGGTCACCGGCGACGGCACGTTCGTGCGCACCAGGCCGAAGAGCCCGCGCGCGGACGCGATCACCTCGCCGCGCTCGACCGGGGAGCCGACCGGCTTGAGCAGCGCCGCGAGCGCCTGCTGCGGCTCCAGCGACAGCTGGCTGGCCAGGTGGACGGTCTGCACGTTGCCGGGCAGCTCGGTGCTGGCCACCACCGTGTGAGGCTCGACCTCCGCGCCGCGCTCCACCAGCACGCGTCCCCGCAGCGGCAGGCGCCGGTCCCGGCGGACAACCGCGTCGTCGGTGACGCGCAGGCCCGGCGTGTACGCGTGCGCCACGTCAGACCTCCCGGGGGTAGGCGTCGAGCGCCCGGTTCCATGCGCGCAGCGCGGCGATGCGGTCGCGGGGATCCGCCGGCAGCGCAAACGGCCGCCGGCCGCGCGCGTCCAGCACCACCCCGACGGCGCCCGCGCGCACCTCGCGCTCGACCGGCCGCCCGCGCCCCGCGCCCGCGTCGACGCCGCGCTCCGGGCTCACCACGAGCCGCACGCGGCCGGAGCCCGCGACCGGCACCCGCACGAGCTCGCCCCAAGCGACCCGGCGCACGGCGCCGCCCTCCACCTGCACGGTCATGCACGGCTGCCCGGCGCGCCCGGTCCCGACCGGCGCCACGCACGCGCCAAGCACGATCAGGCAGTCGCGCTCGAACACCTGCGTCGCGGCCTCCTCGTGCACGGTCGACAGGACGCCGAGCTGGGGCGTCATGAAGATGCTGTCCACGGCGAGCTCGGTGATCCCCTCGGGCAGGAACGCGTCGATCATCATGAGCATCGCCTGCTGCCGCCGCGGCGCGTGCGAGAGCACGCCGCCCGAGCCGACCAGCAGCCCGAGGTCCAGGAGGTCCACCAGCGTGGCGCCGCTCGCGGACTGCTCCAGCGCGTCCGAGATGTCGCGCGCCTGCTGCCGGCCCTTCAGCCCCACCGCCAGCGCCTTGTGCTGCTCGAACGAGAGCCGCAGGGCCTCGCGGCAGATCGCCTGCTCGATCACGAGGTCGTCGAGGGTCTGCGGGATCGTCGTGGGCCGGATCATCTTGTTCTTGATCCGGTTGCGCAGCTCCGCCTCGTCCACGGCGAACGGCACCCAGCGCAGGATGTTCGCGAGCCCGGCCTCCACCATCACGTTCGAGACCGAGTAGCTCATGCCCAGGTTCGCGGACACGGTGCGGTGGAACACCGGCTCGCCGCCCGCGCGGAAGACCGAGAACACGTCGGTGGTGGCGCCGCCGATGTCCACGCCGACCACCGACATGCCGTCGCGGCGCGCGATCTTCTCGATGATGAGTCCGACCGCGCCCGGCGTGGGCATGATCGGCACCGGCGACCACGTGATGAGCTTGCCGTAGCCCGGCGCGTGCGCCATGACGTGCTCCATGTACAGCTCGTGGATGGCGTC
>JBAIWU010000176.1:0-1568 GCA_037917155.1 Candidatus Eiseniibacteriota bacterium | reverse complement strand
CGACCTCATGCGATCCCGCGTGTTCATCGTCATCCCCTCTTCGATCGCCGTCGCCGAAAGGGCTGGTCCTTCCGTGATCGCGCCGGGCGCCCCGGCCGGGGCGCCGCGCGTCACTTGGTCAGCGACGGGGTTCGGAGCACGAATCCATGGCGGTCCTCGTCGAGGTGTCCCTTCAGCCGCAGCGCCCGGCCCGACACCAGCACGCCGTGGCCGTAGCTGCCGCGCACCCGGTCGAACGCGCGATAGAGCGCGGCGCGCCGGCCGGCCTCGCGCTCGTCGAAGAGCGAGCCCTGGTCGCCGGCCGCCGGCACGAAGTTGGACAGCGTCACGCCCAGCGCGTGCAGCGCGACCCGGCGGGTGAAGAGCCGGCGATGGAGCGCCAGCGCCAGCTCGAGCACCACCGGGTCGGCCTCCGACGGCGTCCGCAGCGAGCGCTCCTGATCGGCGCCCTCGCCGTCCTCGTAGCGGAGCCGCACGCCGACCGTGCGCGGCCGCACGCCGATCTCGCGCGCCGCGTGACAGGCCCGGCCCACCAGGTACTCGAGCATGCCCTCGAGCATCGCCGGATCGGCCGTGTCGCGATGGAACGAGGTCTCGCGCGAGATCGTGACCGGGATCTCGCGCGGATTGACGGCCATCGTGTCGCGGCCGCGGCAGCGCTCGTAGAGCTGCTGCCCGGGCGCGCCGAAGAGCGCCGCCAGCGTCGCCGCCGGGAGCGCGCGCAGGGCGCCGATCGTGAGGATGTTCATCGAGCGCAGCGTCTTCGCGTGGGCGTGGCCCACGCCGGCGAGCTGCTCGATCGGGCGCCCGCAGAGGAACGCGTCGGCGTCCTCGGCGGCGATCGCGGCGAGCCCGTCGGGCTTCACCGTCTTGCCGATCAGCTTGGCCAGCATGCGATTCGGCCCGACGCCGCAGGTCACCGTGAGCCCCGTGGCCTCGAGGATGTCGCGCTTGAGGCCGCGCACCGCGGCCATCACGTCGCCGTGCAGCCGCTCGGTGCCCGAGAGATCGCAGTAGGCCTCGTCGAGGTAGGTCTCGACGGCCGGCGACAGCGCCCGGCAGCGCTCGAAGATCGTCTCGGCGAAGCAGCGGTAGACCTGAGCGTGGCCGTCGAGGATCACCGCCCGCGGGCAGAGCCGCCGCGCCTCCGAGAGCGGCATGCCCGCCTTGAGCCCGAAGCGGCGCGCCTCGTACGAGCAGGAGGCGATCACCCCCGCGCCCACGATCACCGGCTTGCCCCGAAGCGCCGGATTGCGCCGCTGCTCGATCGCGGCGAAGAACGCGTCGATGTCCACGTGCAGCACCAGACGGGGGGCGAAGGGAGGCGGGGCGTCCCCGGCGCGCTCCACCGCTGCGAGCCCGATCATCCGTTCACCCCTCCACCGTCACCGAGTCCAGCCACCACACCAGGTCGCCGCTCTGCAGCTGGAGCTGGTAGACGTCGCCGCTCTCGTCGGTCACCGAGAAGTAGAAGTGCGGATGCCGCGGCACGCGGTCGATCCAGCGCGCGTTGATGCGCACCACGCGGTGCTCCCGGCCGCGGCGGCGGAAGGCGAGCGGCGTGACGC
>JBAIWU010000175.1:0-1562 GCA_037917155.1 Candidatus Eiseniibacteriota bacterium | reverse complement strand
CTCTCGTTCGGCCTGGCGTTCATCGCGTTCGCGACCGGCAACGTGCTCTACGACTCGCTGCTGCCGGCGGTGGCCGAGCCGCACGAGCTGCACCGCGTCTCGGCGCGTGGCTTCGCGTGGGGCTACGTCGGCGGCGCCGTGCTGCTGGCGGCGCACCTCGCGTTGCTGCTCGCGCCGCGGCGCTTCGGCCTGCCCGACCAGGCGGCCGCGACGCGCGTCGTCTTCGCTACGGTGGCCGCCTGGTGGCTGGGCTTCTCGGTGCCCCTCTTCCGCGCCGTCCCCGAGCCCGAGGCCGAGGCGCACGGCGTGCCCGTCCGCGCGCTCGCGGGCGCCACGTTCCGCGAGCTGGGCCGCACGGTCGCGCACCTGCGGCAGCGCCGCGACCTGTTGTGGTTCCTGGTGGCGTTCTGGCTCTACTCGGATGGCATCGGCACCATCATCAAGATGGCGACCATCTACGGCGCCGAGGTCGGCATCGGGACGCGCGACCTCATTGGCGCGCTGCTCATGGTGCAGGTGGTCGCGGCGCCGGCGTCGATCGCGTTCGGCCGGCTCGCCGGGCCGCTCGGGCCGCGCCGCGCCGTGCTGCTCGGCATCGCGGGCTACGCCGGCATCAGCGTGTTCGCCTTCTTCCTCTCGACCGCGTGGCACTTCTGGGCGCTCGCGGCGCTGGTGGCGCTGTTCCAGGGCGGCACGCAGGCGATCTCACGCTCGATGTTCGCGTCGCTGGTGCCGAAGCGCCAGGCGAGCGAGCTGTTCGGGTTCTACTCGGTGAGCGAGAAGCTCGCGGGCGTGGTCGGCCCGGTGCTGTTCGGGCTCGTGACGCAGCTCTCGCGCGGCGGCCGGCTCGCGACGCTGACGCTGCTGCCGCTGTTCGCGGGCGGCGCCTGGGCGCTCACCCGCGTCGACCTCGAGCGCGGCCGGCGCGAGGCGCTCGCTGCCGACGCCGCGCCACCGTCGCGCTGACGCCACGACCGCCACGGCGAGCGAGGCGAAGCGGCCACACCGCGGCGTGGTGAGACGCGCCTCGCGGGTGCCGGGAGCGCTTGTGCGCCAAGGCATTCCTGCCGGCGCGCGGTCGCCGGCCATCCGGCACGAATCGTGAAATGGATGGGCCGCACGACCCCACGGCTCCCTGGGCGATCCAGCGAGGCGTTTCCCACGGCGGCAGCGGGCCGAACGACGAATCCCCCGGAGGTGCAGATGAACGTGATGAAGAGGTGGTTGGGCACGGCCGCGCTCGCGGCGCTGGCCACGGTGGCGGCCATGAGCACCGGTGCGTCGACGGCGTCCGCCCACGAGCACGACGGCGGCTACTACGGGCAGCGCCGGGTCGCGATCCGCGACGGCTGGACCGGCGGTTGGACGCGCTACCGCACGTACGGCAGGCGCTCGTACGACAACAGCCCGCAGATCTACGGCTCGATCGGCTGGGGCGATCCCGACCGGTACGTCCGCGTCCGCTACAACAGCGGCTACGGCTATGGCGGCTACGGGGACCCGGGCTGGTGCCCGCCGCAGCGCCGCGTGGTCGTCCGCCGCGTGTACGTGGATGACGGCTA
>JBAIWU010000174.1:0-22402 GCA_037917155.1 Candidatus Eiseniibacteriota bacterium | reverse complement strand
GCTGGAGCGAGGGCACGTAGGCCGCGTCGCGCATTCCGGGCGGCGGCCGGCCCTGGGCGCGTTCCGCGCCGGCCCCGCGGGCTTGCGGGGGCGCGCGGACCGCTCGTAGCCTGCCCGCATGCTCTCGGACCGCATTCCCTCCGGCGTGGCGCCGAACGCCTGGACGCGCGCGCTCGCCACGCGGCGCGCGGCCGGGCTGCCGGTCCTCGACCTGACGGAAGCGAATCCCACGCGCACGGGCCTCGCGCCGCTGGCCGAGGCCGCCGCGGCGCTGGCCGCCGTCGGGCCGCTCGACTACACGCCCGAGCCGCGTGGCTCGGCGTCCGCGCGCGAGGCGGTGGCGGCGTCGCTCGCCGACCGGGGGGTCGGCGTGGATCCGGGACGCATCGTGCTGACCTGCGGCACGAGCGAGGGCTACGCGCACCTCTTCCGGCTGCTCGCGAACCCCGGCGGCACCGTGCTGGCACCCACGCCGAGCTATCCGCTCTTCGAGCCGCTCGCGCGCGCCGAGGGCGTTTCGCTGCGAACGTACCCGCTCCGGTACGACGGGGCGTGGCACCTGGACCGCGACGCGTTCGCCGAGGCGGCGCCGGGCGCGCGGGCCGTGATCGTGGTCGAGCCCAACCACCCGACCGGCTCGTGCCTCGACGCGGAGGACCGGGCGTTCCTCGCCGCGGAGGCGGCGCGACACGGCGCGGCGGTGATCGCGGACGAGGTCTTCGGCGACCATCCGCTCCCGGAGGCGGCCGGACCGCTCCCGACGTGGCTCGCCGAGCGCGACGTGCCGACCTTCGTGCTGGGCGGGCTGTCGAAGCGCTGCGGGCTGCCCCAGCTCAAGCTCGGCTGGATCGTGGCCACCGGGCCGGAGGCGCGCGCGCGCGAGGCACTCGGCGGGCTCGAGTGGCTGGCGGACCTGTACCTCTCGGTCGGCTCGCCGGTGCAGGCCGCGCTGCCCTCGCTCCTGGCCCTGCGCCACGCGTTCGCGGCTCGCGTGCGCGACCGCGCGGTCGCGAACCTCGCGGCGCTCGACGCGCTCGTGCGGGTGCACCCGGCGTGCACGCGGCTGCCCGTCGCGGGCGGCTGGACGGCGCTCCTGCGCCTGCCCGCGACGCGCACGGACGAGGGGTGGGCCCTGGCGCTGCTCGTGCACGGCGTCGCCGTCCACCCGGGCCACTTCTACGACCTCGCGGGCGGGGAGTTCCTCGCCCTGTCGCTCGTCGTCGAGCGGGGCGTGTTCGCCGAGGGCTGCAGGATCCTCAGCCGCCTGCTCGCGAAGGGCTGAGCGGCCACGCCCTTCGGCGCGACCGCCCGTCCCGGCCGCTCTGCCTCAGCGATAGATCGCCTTGAGCGTGCCCCACGTGCCGCGGCGCACCGGCGTCGCACGGCTCGTGCAGATCCCCGTGCCGCCGAGGCCGTTCGGGATGTACAGGTGCGGGACGCCCAGCGGGTCGTAGTTCGCGGTGAGGTAGCAGTCGAGCTCGTCGAACGTGATGACGCCGTTCGGCGCCTGCCCGCAGGCGCCGTCCGCGAGACCCGAGAGCCCCTTGTCGATCCAGTAGGACAGGTCGCTCGTGCCCCGCACCGAGTTGCAGATCGCGCAGTTCAGCGAATCGTTCGTGGCGGTGAGGAAGAGCGCGTTGATGCCGCGCGCCTGCAGGAAGATGTTCGCGAGCTTCGCGAACCCGCCCGAGCCGCAGTCGTCGAGGATCACGCACGTGTTCACCGGGTGCCCGACCGAGGCCACGTTCGAGGCGAACGCGGAGGGGTAGTACAGGTCGCTGCCGCTGCCGTTGTCATTGACGCCGGCCAGGCCGCCCGAGTAGTTGGGCGAGTTGTCGCCGTGTCCCGTGTAATAGAAGATCCACGTGTCGTACGGCGTCGCGGGGAGCGACGCGAGGACCTCGCCGGCCATCTGGCTGGACGTCTGGTTCAGGTACGAGGAGCCCGGCCAGCCGCAGGCGGTCGAGGTGAGCCGCGCGTCCATCATCGCGACGTCGTTGGAGCTGCACACGAGATTGCTCCACACGCCCGGGTTCGCGTAAGTGCCGTTGCCGACGAGCAGCGAGCTCGTGGCGGAGCGGGCCGTGAACGGCGCGAGGGCGAGGACGAGGGCGGTGAGCGCGATGCCGGGCAAGGGGCGCAGGCGATCCATGGCGGGCCTCCGGGGGCCGTGCTGCGTGGTCGGGCGTCGGGGAACCCGGGAGGCCGCAGCGCGGAGCGCCCGTGGTCACGGTGGGGACGTCGCGGACCGCCTCGTGCTCGCCTGCCGGAGTCACCCATGACGTGGGGCGGGTCCGCGACGGAGCCGGTGGCGCCGTCGCGCTCGCTCGACGGTAGCATCGACGGGCGGTGGCTTCCCGGCAAAAGCGTGTCGTAACGCGCTTTTTCGCGCCCCGCTGTGCGCGTGGCTGCACCTCGGTCCCGCACCGGCGAATCTTGTTCGATCCTGCTGAGCGCGGCCGCGCGCCTCAGCCGCGACCGCGCTCGCGGTGCAGGTGACGGAGCAGCAGGATCTGGCCGTAGTGCCCCGCCTGGTGCTCGAGCACGTGATGCAGGATCCAGCGCACGTGGACCACGCGGACGCCCCCGGTGGGCCGCGTGCGGCGCATGGGCGGATCGAGGTCGGCGTCGTGCCAGCGTGCGGCCGTGCGCCGCGCGATGCGCCGGGCGCGGTCGTGCAGGCGGCGGTGGCGGGCCAGCGTCCAGCCCGTGAGCGCCCGCGGCGGCGCGCCGGCCGCGGCGAGCGGCATGCCGTCGAGGTCCGCGGCGACGCCGAGCGCGCGCCGCACGCGCGGGGCCGCAACGATCGCTTGAGCGGCCGCGGTCGCCGCCCGATACTGCGCGCGCCATCGTAGCAGGAACCGGCCGCCGGCCCCCGCGTCCGACCGCGGCCGTCCCGACGGCCCCGCGGAGGTGCGAGTGCCCGAGATCCCCGAGCATCCCGATCGCACGCCAGCGCCGCGCGTGATCGTCCCCGGCGACGCGCAGCAGGTCACGCGCCCGGGCCCCGGCATCCACTCGACGAACTTCCACTTTCCCGACGGATTCCTCTGGGGCGCGTCCACGTCGGCGCACCAGGTCGAGGGCGGCAACACGTTCAACGACTGGTGGGCGTGGGAGCAGTCCGGGCGCGTGCGCGTGCCCTCCGGGCGCGCGGCGGACCACTACAACCGGTTCGAGGAGGACTTCGACCTCGCGCAGGCCATCGAGCACAACGCGCACCGCTTCTCGCTGGAGTGGAGCCGCATCGAGCCGGAGGAGGGCCGCTGGTCGGAGGAGGGGATCGCGCACTACCGGAAGGTGCTCGAGGCGCTGCGCGCGCGCCGCATCGAGCCCGTCGTGACGCTCTACCACTACACGATGCCCGCGTGGGTGGCCGCGAAGGGCGGCTGGGAGAACCCCCGCATGGAGCGCTGGTTCGCGCGCTACGTGAAGCACGTCATGGCGACGCTGGGGCCCCTCGCGCGCTGGTGGATCACGCTCAACGAGCCCGTCGTGCAGGTGTTCAAGGGCTGGCTCATCGGGCAGTGGCCGCCGGGCAAGGTGGACTGGGCCGCCGCGCTCGGGGTGCTGCGCCGCATGCTGCGCGCGCACGTGCTCGCCTACCACGCGATCCACGAGGCGCGGCCGGACGCCCGCGTCAGCATCGCCAAGCACATCCTCGCCCTCTCGGCCGACGACCCGCACCGCTGGGCCGACCGGCTCTCGGTGCGGATGCGCAGCTACTTCTTCAACCACCTGTTCGTGGACGCGCTCCACACGGGCGTGCTGCGCGTGCCCGGGCTCTTCTGGGAGCGCCTGCCGATGGGGCACACGCTCGATTTCATCGGCCTCAACTACTACACGCGCGACTTCGTGCGGAACTCGGGCTACAACCTGCCGGGGCTGGTCGGCGGCCCGTCGAGCCGCGACCACCGACAGCAGATGGGCAAGCTGAACGACCTCGGCTGGGAGGTGTACCCGGAGGGGCTCGCGCAGTACCTGCGGGAGTTCGCGCGGTTCCGGCTGCCGATCCTCATCACCGAGAACGGCGTGCCCGCGCGCGAGGACGACGACCGGTGGGTCTTCCTGTTCATGCACCTGTGGCAGGTCGCGCGCGCGATCGCCGACGGCGTGGACGTCGTGGGCTACCTGCACTGGTCGCTGCTCGACAACTACGAGTGGGCGGACGGCTACGCCGCCCGTTTCGGGCTGATCGAGGTGGACTTCGACACGATGGCCCGGCGCATCCGCCCCAGCGCGTGGAAGTACGCGCACATCATCCGCGGCAACGAGCTCTGAGCCCGGCACGCGGGAGGCCCCGGCGGACGGCGCCGCCGGGGCCTCGTGCGGGGCGCGGGACGCGCGTCAGGCCTTCGACGTGATCCGCATGCCGTAGAACGAGCGATGGATGAAGAACAGCGCGATCACGAGGAACACGCCGGCGGCGTAGGGGGCGATGGCCGGGTTCGCGACGCCCATCTCGACCGCGAGCAGGCCGAACAGGGTCGTGAACTTGATGATCGGGTTGAGCGCGACCGAGGACGTGTCCTTGTACGGGTCGCCCACGGTGTCGCCCACGACCGTGGCCGCGTGCAGCTCGGTGCCCTTGGCGCCCAGCTCGACCTCGACCACCTTCTTGGCGTTGTCCCACGCGCCGCCGGCGTTCGCCATGTACACGGCCTGGAACAGGCCGACGACGGCGATCGAGACGAGGTAGGCGATGAAGAACGTGGGGTTGAAGAACGCGTACGCGATCGTGATCGAGAAGATGACGAGGAAGATGTTGAACATGCCCGCCTGCGCGTACTGCGTGCAGATGCGCACGACGGTCTTGGAGGCCTCGATGTCCGCGGCCTCGGCCGAGTCGAGCTTCATGTTGCGCTTGATGAACTCGACGGCCCGGTAGGCGCCGGTGGTGACGGCCTGCATCGACGCTCCCGTGAACCAGTACACCGTGCCGCCGCCCATGAGCAGGCCGAGGATCACGTACGGATTGAGCAGGTCGAGCGAGAACGCCTGCCCCAGCGACGCGTAGTGCTTCTGCAGCACCAGGATGATCGAGAACAGCATCGTCGTGGCGCCGGCCACGGCGGTGGCGATGAGAACGGGCTTGGCCGTGGCCTTGAACGTGTTGCCGGCCCCGTCGTTGTCCTCGAGGTAGTGCTTGCCCTTCTCGAAGTCGGGCTTGAAGCCGAACTGCTGCTGGATCTCGGCCGCCACGCCCGGCGTGGTCTCGACCTGCGAGAGCTCGAAGATGGACTGCGCGTTGTCCGTCACCGGGCCGTAGGAGTCCACCGCGATCGTTACCGGGCCCATGCCCAGCAGGCCGAAGGCCACGAGGCCGAACGCGAACACGGCCGGGTACTGCATGTACTGGTCGAGCCCCTGCTGGGAGTACAGGTACGCCACCAGCAGCAGCACCGCGAGCGTGAGCGCCTTCCAGAACACCGAGAAGTTGCCCGCGACCATGCCGGAGAGGATGTTGAGCGACGCGCCGCCCTCCTTGGACGCGGAGACGACCTCGGCCGTGTGGCGGGAGTGCGCGCTCGTGAACACCTTCGTGAACTCGGGGATGAGCGCGGCCGCGAGCGTGCCGCACGAGATGATCGCGGACAGCGTCAGCCACAGCCTGCCGCCCAGCGGTGCGAGCATCCAGCGCGAGACGACGAACGTGACCGCGATCGAGAGCAGCGAGCAGATCCACACGAGGCTGGTGAGCGGCGCCTCGAAGTCGATCTTGTCCTTGCCGATGTTGCGCGAGCGCGAGATCGCGGCGTTGACCAGGTAGGAGACGATTGACGTCGCGATCATGAGCACGCGCATGACGAAGATCCACACGAGGAACGTCGCCTTGTGCTCCGGCTGCACGGCGAGCGCGATGAACGAGATCAGCGCGACGCCGGTGACGCCGTACGTCTCAAAGCCGTCGGCGGTCGGGCCGACCGAGTCGCCGGCATTGTCGCCGGTGCAGTCGGCGATCACGCCGGGGTTGCGCGGGTCGTCCTCCTTGACCTTGAACACGACCTTCATCAGGTCGGAGCCGATGTCGGCGATCTTGGTGAAGATGCCGCCGGCGATGCGGAGCGCCGAGGCGCCGAGCGACTCGCCGATGGCGAAGCCCAGGAAGCACGCGCCCGCGTTCTCGGCCGGGATGAAGAGCAGGATCGCGAGCATCATGACCAGCTCGACGCAGATCAGCATGACGCCGATGCTCATGCCGGACTGGAGCGGGATCTCGTACACCGGCAGCGGCTTGCCGCGGAGCGAGGCGAAGGCGGCGCGGCTGTTGGCGAACGTGTTCATGCGGATGCCGAACCACGCGACGCTGTAGGAGCCGAGGATGCCGAGCACGGAGAAGGCGAGGATCGTCAGCACGCGCGCCGCGGAGAGGTGCTGCAGGACTCCGAAGTAGTACACGATGCAAGCGCCGATGAAGACCTCGAGCACCATGAGCAGCTGGCCCTGCTTGAGCAGGTACGCCTTGCAGGTCTCGTAGATCGTGTGCGAGACGTCGAGCATGGCCTTGTGGGCCTGCATGCGACGGACCTGCGAGAACATGAGCATGCCGAACGCCATGCCCGCGAGGCACACCACCATGCCCACGAGCAGCAGCTGGCGCTGGCCCTGGTCGAGCGTCGGCAGCTTGAGGTCCAGTTCGCTCGCGCCGGCGAGCGCCGGCAGCAGCGTGCTCGCGAGCAGCGAGACCAGGCCGGTCACTGAGATCGTTCGCAGGACGGCGCCCGCGGGGCGGAACCGCTTCATCGGGTGCTCCTCGTGTGGTTCAGGCGACCGGCCGAACGGCCGGAGGTCACCGACGACGCGGGCAGCCGCACAGGGTGCAGACTGAAGGGGAGCGGCCCGGCCGACGGAGGGATGCGTGCTCCGGCCGGGCGCAGGGGCACCGTCCGGAGGGCGCGCAAGAATAGTCGAAGCCTCGGCGGCGAAACAAGGGACGAAACGCGTCCGGCGCGGGTGATCGACGGGGCCGGACGCGACGCCCGCGGGGCCGTCAGTCGAGCACGAGGACGCGGCAGGTGCGCTGCGCGCCCGCGCCCGTCAGCGCGGCGAGATAGACGCCCGGCGGCACGCGCACGCCGCGCGCGTCGCGCAGGTCCCAGCGCACGCTCGCGGCGAAGCCCGCGCCGTCGAGCCCGAACACGCGCACGCGCCGGCCGTCGACGCCGAAGATCGCGAGCCGCGCGCCGCCGGGCGCCGAGCACGCGAACACCGCCGCGTCGCGGGCCGGGTTCGGCGAGGCGAGCGCGAGCGCGAAGCCGTCGGGCGCGGGCGGAAGGGCCGACGCGGCGGGAGCGACCACCTGCAGCGAGCCGTTCGTCACGGCGACGGTGGGTGTGCCCTCGTTGAAGAGGATGTGCTGGAACGCGAGCGGCATGATCGTGCCCACGACCGCGTTCGGCCGGAGCCGCACCTGCACCGTGTTGAGCAGCGTCGAGGTGCTGGTCACGGGCGTGGCCCCCGCCGCCGCGGCCGCGAGGTAGGTCGATGTGCCGTTCCAGAACGCGGTGCCCCACGTCTGCAGGAAGCCGTCGGGCTTCGAGTCCGACGTGAAGGCCACCGTGGGATCGAGCGTGAGCCGGAAGTCGATCGACAGGATCCCGAAGCCGGCCGGACCGGGGCTCACCGTGATCGGCACGTCGACGAGCTGGCCGGGCGTGCCGGTCACGACGGGCAGCGTGACGTTCAGGTCGGCCGCGACGCCGGTCGGCGCCAGGGCCGCGAGGATGGCGAGGGCCAGCAGGGTGGGCGGGAGGACACGGGCGAGCGCAGCGCGCATGGGAGGGGCACCCCAACAGTTGGTCGAACGTACCCCGTCATTGTATCACCCGGGTGGCGCGGGCCAAGCCCCGCGGCGCGTCAGCCGCGCGCCGGCGCGGCCGGTCGTGCGGCCAGCCCGAACAGGAACGCCAGCAGCGCCAGGGTGGCCCCGAGCCAGGCGACCGGAAGGGCGGGGCGCAGGCGCACGTCGAGCGTGGCGACCCGGGTCAGGCCGGCCTCCGACATCCGGGGCAGCATGAGCCCCACGCGACCGTGGTCCGCGTCGATGCCCGCGACGGCGATCGGGCCGTAACCCCGGGCCTCGGCCGCGAACGGGATCTCGCCCTTCGGCGTCGCGCAGACGCCCGGCGAGACGCGCTGGACGCCCGCCGGCAGCGTGACGTCGAGGTCGGCGTAGAGGCGGATCGTGTCGCCCTTGACGAAGCGGAAGCCCGCGAGCCGGATCGAGGCGTCCCCGCTCCGGAGCGGCGACGTGCGGTCCAGCCACTGCACGTCGTGCGGCCGCGTGCGACGTTCCTCGAGCGCGACCGGGACCACGATGGGTCCCGAGATGAGGCGCGCGTCGGCCACCGGGACGACCGTGGTGCCGGCGGCCCCGCGCAGCCGCGGGCGCAGCGCGAGCGAGTCGCGCCCGCCGCCGTAGAGCGTCACGCGCAGCACCCGCAGCGTGGGCGAGGGCGCCTCGGCCCCGGCGAAGACGACGCGCCGGCCGAGCGTGTCGGCCGCGGCCCCCTCGGCGACCGTGAACCCGCCCGTGCGCGCGCCGTGCAGCGTCAGCGTGCAGGCGATTGCGAGCAGCCCCGTGGCGGCCGCCTGCAGCGCCAGCGGCGCGTGCCCGCCGGCGCGCGCCCGCACCGCGAGCACGAGCCCCGTCGCCGCCGCGAGGGCGCCGAGCGCCACGCCCGCGATCCCCATGGGCTGGCGCAGCCCCGCGAAGTTCGCGACCGCGCCGAGCAGGCCGGCGAGCACGATGCCCGGGATCGCGAGCCCCAGCGACTCCATGGGGCGCGGGCGAAGCGACACCCAGGCGGGCACGAGCGCCAGCAGCCCCGCGGCCGCGAGGAGCAGCGTGGCCGGCACGCGCGGGTCCTCGGTCGAGCCGTCGGGGTGGACGATCGCCGAGCGGAACGGCAGCAATGCGGGGTGCGCCAGCGCGGCGACGAGCACGAGCGCGCCCAGCAGCAGCGCCGCGGCGCCGACGGCGCGCAGCGCGCGGCGCGAACCGCCGGCGGCGGCGAGGAACGACAGGGCGGCGAGGCCCGAGCAGGTCCAGACGACGGGTGCGACCAGGTCGGCGAGCGGCTTCATGGGAGTCCTCCGGCACCACCAGCAGCCAGATCCATGCCGCGATCGACCGGGTCCCCGGCCTGCCTCGGCGCGCGGCCCGCATGGGTGAACTGGCCGCGAGATCGGGCGTTCACGCGCGATTCCGGCCACGCTTCGGGCCCGCCGGCGCCTGTCGGGATGGGGTCAGTATGTCATGGCGGCTTGTTGAAAAGTGACGGACTGGCATGAACTGGACGGGTTGGCGAAAATCGGAAACTGGATCCGCTCCGATAGGACATTATAAGATCAAGTGGATACATTCGTTGCAGACATGTCATTGGGACGAAATGACTCGTGAATCATGGCACAAGGGTTGTATCCTACGATCACAAGAGAGCGCGCCACATCATCACCCCCGTCCGGAGCCCCACGCAGGCGCCCTTTTGTAGGAGGCACCCCCTGATGACCTCGCAGCCCCAGGTTCGCCACGGACGGCCGGTCGGCCGGACGGTCGGCATCGCGGCGTTCGGGCTGGGGTTGTGCCTCTCGGGTGCTTGGACGGGTGCCGCGTCCGCATCGCTGGGCGCCCCGGGGCCACCCGGCGAGCCGCTCGTGGACTCGAGCTTCGTGCAGAACGTCGCGAACGGCGGCGGCACGTTCGAGCAGCCCGGCGGGGTGGCGTTCGACGTCGCCCACGACGAGGTGGTGGTCGCCAACACCGGCAGGAGCCGAGTCGAGTTCTTCGGCCGTGACGGGCGCCCCCACGGCTACTTCGTCCACCGCGTCATGGGCGACGACGGCGTCGAGCGCGACGGCCTGCCCCGGCACGTCGCCGTCGACCGCGCGGGCCACGTGCTCGTGGTGGACGCGCTCGCGCGCTACGTCGACGTGTGCGACTTCCGTGGCACGAGCCTGGCGCACATCGCGCTGCCCGCGCCCGACGACTCCGGCACGGGCGGGGCGGGCCCGCTCGCGGTCGCGGCGGACGGACGCATCATCGTCGCCTCGCGCGAGAAGACCGGCGGCATCTGGGTGCTCGACCCCGACGGCAAGCCGCTCGCGCACTGGGGGGTGGCGGGCACAGGCCCCGGCCAGCTGCGCGCGATCGCCGGCGTTGCCGTCACGCCGGCCGGAGAGATCGCCGTCACGTGCGTGCTCACGCAGCTCGCCGTCCAGGTGTTCGACGCCGAGGGGCACTACCTGCGCGGCTTCGGCATCCACGACATCGGACCGGGCCGGTTCTCGGTGCCCGACGGCATCCTGGTCACGCCGGACTCGCGTTACTGGGTGTCGGACATGATGCGACACAACGTTCAGGTTTTCGACCCAACCGGGAAGCTTCTGGGGATGTTGGGTGGTGGGGAAGGACCCGGTGCGATGTTCTACCCAAGCGGGTTGGCCAGCGACGGCAAGGGCATGTTCGCCTTCGTCGAAACGGGGGGGAAGTTGCTGCGGTTGATGTGGATTCGCTGATCGCCGACGAAACGCTGCATCGACGAGGAGGTGACACCTTTCGCTCAGGAGCTGCAGTACCCGTGATTCTTCCACCCGATCCAGTTTCACCCCCACATCATATGGAGTAACCCCATGAAGCGCCTGACTCTCCTCCTGACCGGCATCATGATGGTCGGAGTCGTGGCGTTGGCCGCGGCCGGCGATTTCCACGTGGGAACGTCGCTGGTCTGCTCCGATTGTCACGTGGCTCACTACAGCCAGTCCCATGGCTACACCGTGGGCGGCCTCTTCATGCCGCTGGGCAACGCAGGCCCCTACGAGGACCTGCTTCGCGACGACGTGAACAAGGTCTGCCTCGCCTGCCACAACGGATCGTCGTTCGCGCCGGACGTCTTCGGGGCCAATGGTGGCGTGCCTGGCGTGCGCGAAGCGGGCGGCCTGACCGTCGCGAGCGGGAACGGGCTTTCGAATGATCCCGGCTACGACGTGATCGACGGCCACACGCTCTACTCGACCGCGCTGCCCCCGGGACACGGTACATCCGCCTACGTACCGAGCGCTGAGGGTCTGCGTTGTGTCGATTGCCATGCACAGCACGGCATCGCGACGCAATATCGCAACCTGCTCAACCGCGGTATCTTCACGGGCGACACCCTCACCTACGCCGTTGGCACGAACGACCTGACGAAGGATGTATTCGAGCGGAGCGCGGGGACCTACACGATCGACCAGATCGACTTCAACGAGCCCAACACTCGTCAGAGCTCGTATGGCCGCTGGTGCAAGACCTGCCATCAGGACTTCCATGGCCAGGGCGGCGATGCCAACATGGGCGGCCTCGCGGGCGGCGTCACCTCGTCGAACGCGACCCCGTGGAAGCGTCACCCCACCGCTGACGTGAACATCGGCGAGTCGGGCTCGACCGCGACGTACATCTCGAGCTTGGCGCGATACGCCGGCGTGACGAACAAGGTCAAGGTCATGGACTCCCAGGGCCTGTGGACCGGCACCGGCACCGACAACACCGTGACCCCGTCCTGCATGAGCTGCCACAAGGCTCATGGCAACATGAATGGGTTCGGGCTGATCTTCATGAACGGCACCGGCACGGTGACGGAGGAAGGCGACGGCGGCGTGTACAAGGATCTGTGCCGCCAGTGCCACACAGAGGGCGCGTAGTCCCGCGATGATCGGACCGGCCGCTCCGCCCTGGGGCGGCTGGTCCGGGGCGGCGCGGATCGGTACGATTCGCGCCGCCCCGATGTGGTCCAGTCCAGGCGATGTCGATTTCCGGAAAGGTATCCAGTGTGAACGAGCGGCCTCGCCATCCGGGCCCCGTGCGGACAATCCCCCGTTTCCGCGGCCGGTTTCTGCCGGCCGCGACGCTCGGGATGCTGGCGGTCGCCGCGCTCAGCGCTCCCGCCGCACCGCGGTTGCCGCAGCCGCCATCGCTTCGCACGCCGCGGCCCGAAGCGATCATCCGCGAGGTCCTCGCGAACAGCCCTCACGCAGGCGACTGCGAGCAGTGCCACACCACTCATGGCGGCGAGCAGCCGATGGTGTACCCGAACGCCCTGACCAGCCCCGACGACAATTCCCTCTGCGACCGCTGCCACACGACGCCGTGGAGCGGCGGCAGCTTCGCGGGGGATGTGCTGTACCGCGGGACTGGGCACGGCTCGAGCACCCACATGATCTGGCCCGGGCCCGAACCGCCCATGCGAATCGAGGCCGACGCTGCCACGAAGTGCCTCAACTGCCACGACCCGCACGGCTGGACCGACGCGCTCGGCCCGATCCCCGAACTGGGCCTGCAGCGCGAGGAGAAGCTCTGCCTGACGTGCCACGACGGCTCGCCGGCGGCCACGGACATCGCGACCGAGCTGGGCAAGCCGTATCGGCACCCCGTCGGGGACATCACCGGCCGGCACACGGGGCCGAACGAGTCGGATCCAACGGATTTCGGCGTGTCGCCTGTGAACCAGCGCCATGCGGAATGCGAGGACTGCCACAACCCTCACGTGTCCCGACCGGACGGTGCGAGCCTCGATGGGACGAACGACGCCTCCAAGCTGACTCTCGGAGCGAGCCGCGTCCTGGTGCAGAACGGCGTCGCCGGGGATAGGCCCCTCTACACGTTCCTCGCCGGCGCGGATACTCTGACGGCGCCGAACGCTGAGTACCAACTCTGCTTCAAGTGCCATTCCTCGTGGACGACCCAGCCCGCGGGACAAACCGATCTCGGGGTGGCGCTCAACCCGGCGAACGCCTCGTACCACCCAGTCGAAGACGTGGGCCGCAACACGAACATCTCGCCGCTTGCCTTCACGCCGGGTTGGAGCGCAACGTCCATCACGCGCTGCGGGTCGTGTCACGGCTCCGACTTCGGCACGCTCGAGGGGCCGCACGGCTCGACCAATCAGTACCTGCTCCGCCGGCCGTCCCCCGCTTCGTCGGCCTCCCGGACGATGACCTCGGACGAACTGTGTTTCGCCTGCCACGCCTACGACGTGTACGCGAACCCGTCCGCGCCATTGTTGACGCTGCAGGCGTCGCGATGGAACCCCGGGGACAATGGCCACGCGAAGCACGTGGGCGGGCAGCAGGTGCCGTGCTACGCCTGTCACGTCACGCACGGCTCGCCAACCCAGGGCCGGCTCATCATCACGGGACGCACGCCGGGCCTCGTCGCGTACACGGCGTCCGCGACGGGCGGCACCTGCACGCCCACGTGTCACGGCACCGAATCGTACACGCTGAACTATGCCCGCTAACCGGCGCCATCGGCCGCGCGCCCGCGCGCTCGTGCTCCTCGTCGCGTTGGTGCACGCCGGCGCCGCGGGGGCCCAAACCCTGTATGGGACGTTCCAGACGCAGTACCAGCGGCTCGACGACCATCAGACTCTCGTGAGCGGCTCGGGGGAGCTGCGCACGCGGACGATCCGCCAGGAGTTCTGGCTCCGAACGCTGGACGTCCACCAGCAGTACTTTCCGGCCCCCGACCTGCTGGTCGAATCCAACGCGCGCTTCTCCGATCAGTCATTCCTCGGCCAAGGCAACTACTCGAGCACCCCGTTCGGAAGCCTGCGGTTGATCCACCCCTTCTTGCAGGTCTTCGCCTCGCACCAGCCGGCAACTCAGACCTCGTCTCTCTCGTCGCAGAGCGGGCTCAACCCGGACTCGATCACCTCGCGTCAGGTGACCTCGCACAATCGAGAGTCGTTCATCACCGGGCACTTTGCCCTACCCAAATGGCCACAGGTTGACGCGTCGTGGATCCATCGGCGCCGTGACGGTGCCGGCTCGATCGCGGACCAGAACTCCACGCGCAATTTCCGGCTGACGCTGGACCGCGACCGCTGGTCGGCATACGGCGGGGTCAACGATCAGGTGCTCTCCTCGGCGGTTCCGGGCGTGTCGCGCAGCACGCAGCAGGTGTGGACGGCGGGCGGCGCCTACCATTACCTGCCGCAGCCGACCCTTGCATTCCACGCGCAGTACGACCTCAGCGACGTTCGCGGGGTCGCCGGGGGGGAGCGACGGCCGTCGACGGTGAACAACTCGGGTTCGGTGTCGGGGGAGTGGCATCCCGGGGCCCGGTGGCTCGGCACGGCAAGCTGGCAGGTTCGGCATGTGGACTTCGGAACGTCGGTGACTCCGGCCCAAACCGACCATGAGGGGGCCCTGATCGCGCGGTATGCGATCACGAAGCGCTCGAGCGTGCTTGGCGGCGGCGGGCTGCGGACGGTGCGCAACGCCCTGCCCGGAGGCGCTACCAGCGCGGCGCTGCAGAAGTACCTGACCAGCCTGGCGTCTGTGGACGCGCGCGTACGGCGAAACTGGACCATGACGGGAGGGCTCTCGCACACGACTAACTTCGACCCCGGCCGGGCGCCGTACCACCTCGAGACCGCAAGCGGCACCTCACGCGGACTGCTAACGCGCCGCATCCAGGTCGACGGCACCATCCAGCTCACGGCGAACAGTGACTCGGGTGCGGTCGCGAGCCGATACGCAGCCGCGTGGACAGCGCGGGTGCAGGGCACGCCCTTGCGCGCCCTGCTTCTCGCGCTGTCGCTCCGCAACCAGCGCACCGGTCCCGGGCTGATGCGCCCGAACGCGGTCTCGCGCGGCTACGTCGTGGACGGGACGTGGAAGCCGTGGCCCGCACTCCAGCTCGTCGGCCAATACGGCTCCAGCGTCGCGATCCCCGCCAGCGCGGGCCGCAATGGCTCGCGTACGCTCACGGGGCGCTTCCAGCCGACACCGAGGTGGCAGTGGTACGGTAGCTGGACGCGAAGTGACCAGACGGCGTTCGTAAGCAGTGCGGGGCAGCTCTCGAGCCGGGAGGTTGTGACGGCACGCGTGCAGTACGAGCGGAGCCGGCAAATGGCGATGACGGCAGGCGTGTCGTACAACGATCCTCGTCGGGCCACGGAGTCCAAGCGGCTCGACCTGACGCTGACCTGGAGCTTCGGACGATGAGACCTGCCGTCGTGCTTCGAGGATCGCTGCGATGGTGTGCGGCGCTGGCGCTCGTGGCGGTCGTGTCCGGCTGCGCCCCGGCTCCGCGCCTGTTCGTGAATCGCCAGGCGGACATGACGCTATACAAGCGCGTCGTGGTCGTGCCTTTCAGCAACCTGAGCCCTGATCCGTTCGCGCCCGGGCGCATCGTCCGGGCCCTCACGACCGAGCTCGTGATCGCCGATCGCTTCCAGATGGTCGATCCCTCGACGTTGCTGGGCGAACTCGAGAAGGAGAACGTGCGGCCCGACGCGACCGGCCAGATCGAGCTGGGCGCGCTGCAGAACGTGGCAGCGCGGCTGAGCGCCACCGCCATCATCCGCGGCACGGTGACCGAGTACGGCATCCACCGGCAGGGAACCGACGAGTATCCCGTGGTCGCGTTCGACTGCGAGATGGTGGACGTCAAGACGGGCATCGTGGTCTGGCGCATGTCGATTTCGGAGACGGGCAAGGGCCGCCTGCCGATCATCGGAGGCGGCGGCGAGCGCACGTACTCGGCCGTGACCCAGGAGGCCTGCCGGCGCGCTGTGGCGCTGTTGCGGGCGAAGATCCTGTGAGCGTCCTCGGACACCGCGGCCTCGCGGCCGCGCTGCTCGCCGCCGCCCTCGGGGCCGCCGGGTGCGCCGCTGGAGGCGCGACTGTGCGCGACGGCGAGCCCGCACCGCGCGCGACGCTGGCGATGCTGCCGCTCGAGAACCTGTCCGGCCGCGCCGAGTACGCGGATCGCTTCTCGCGCGTCATCTGGTCGGCGCTTGGGCGCTCAGGACGATGGAACATCATCGATCCCGGTCAGGTGGATGCCCTGCTCGTCGAGTTGCGGATCCGCTCGGCAGGCTCTCTCACCACCGAGCAGGTCCTCGAGGTCGCGGGCCGCCTGCGGGCGCGCTGGATCGTCGCCGGCACGCTGCTCGAGTGCGGCACGGTGCGCACTCCGGACGGCGACATCCCCACATTCAGCCTCGCCCTTCGCCTGCTCGACGGCCGTGACGGCCGCGTCGTGTGGACCGACCTGCTCTCGCGGACCGGGCAGGACCGCGAGACCATCTTCGGCTGGGGTCGCGAGGAAAGCCTCGACCGCCTCGCCGAGACCACCGCGCGGGAGCTCATCGAGCGCATGAAGACACCCGACCCCACGGACTCCACGTCCTCGTCATCGGAAGGAAAGTCATGAGCCGCCGAATCGTCGTCGTTGCAGCCCTGGCGATCCTCGCGGGCGCCCCCGCGCGTGCGGCCGCCCCCGCGAACCCCTCCGCCGCGCCGGCTTCCGGCGCAGGACCCGCCCGGCTCAAGAGCGTGACGCTCCACATCTTCAACCGCGTGTTCACCGGCTTCCACGACAAGGTGGTTGCCGTGCCCAACCGGGAGTACCGCGTCGGGGACACGGAGTTCACCTTTCGAGTCGCACGCTTCGAGCCCGACTTCACACTCGACCTGAAGACCCACCGGGTCACGTCACGCAGCGGCGAGCCCCGCAACCCCGCGTTCGAGGTCATCGTGAGCCGGAAGGGTGCTCCCCACGACACGTGCTGGGCGTTCTTCAACATGCCCCCGCACTACGGCATCCGCGAGGAGCTGGCCTTCGTCGCGACGCGGATCGAGTTCACGAACCGGCCGGTGCTCGCAAGCTCCGACTCGATCGCGATGCGAATCGAGCCGCGCGAGGGGGCCGCCCGTTGAGCGCCCGGAGCGTGCTGCGCGCCGCCGCGTTCCTCGCGCTCGCCCTGACCGCGGCCGGGATCGCTCGGTCCGGCGGCGGCGCCCGCCGTTCGGGGGGGCCGGCGCGCGAGTGCTACGACTGCCACCAGGCGTCGAAGGCGGAGTTCAACAAGCGCAAGTTCATCCACGAGCCGGTGAAGAAGAACGACTGTTCGTCCTGCCACCAGAGCCACGGTTTCGCGCAGAACCTGGTCCTGCAGAAGCCCCCCGAGCAGCTCTGCCTCGACTGCCACGCCGACCTGCTCAAGAACACCACAGCGCCCCACCAGCATCCGGCCTTCAAGCGGGGCGATTGCCTGGCGTGTCACGACCCGCACGGTACCGACCGCCCGCACCTCGTGCGCGACGAGACGCCACAGAACACGTGCTTCACCTGCCACGTGCAGGAGAAGGCCGTGGCCACCCAGCCGCACGCCCACGCGCCGTTCGTGAAGGGGCAGTGCGAGGCCTGCCACGCCGCTCACGCCGGCGACACCGCGGCCCTGCTCAAGCGCAGCGACGACGGCCTGTGCACGGGCTGCCACGCGCTCGCCGACGTCGAGGCGAAGCACAAGGGCGCCGGGCGGGCGGGGCTCCAGTGCCTGGACTGCCACGCGCCGCACGGCAGCTCCAAGGCCGCCATGCTTCGCGAATCGTCACACGCGCCGGTCGCCGAGGGCTCCTGCGACGCCTGCCACGTCATGGAGAACGGCAAGGCGACCGCGAAGCTGACGGCTCCGAAGACCGAGCTCTGCACGACCTGCCACGAGGAGATGGCCAAGGCGGGGACGCGAAAGTCGCCGCATGACCCGGTCGCGAAGGGCGAGTGCCTCGGCTGCCACGACCCGCACCGCGGTTCGAGCGCGGGCGCTCTGCTCCGCTCGCCCCCGTCCCAGCTCTGCATGTCCTGCCACGCGAAGCTCAGCGACGAGCTCAAGAAGCCCGTCGTGCACAAGGCGTTCCTCGAGGGGCGCTGCGCGGATTGCCACGACCCGCACGGCTCGGACCAGGACCACATGATGCGCACACCGGACGGCTCGGTGTGCCTGAAGTGCCACAAGGACGTCGAGCACGACATCGCCGATGCCAAGGGCGCGCACCCGCCGGCGCTGCGCAAGGACTGCCTGCGCTGCCACGTCGCGCACGCGGGCACGGAGCACGCGCTTCTCCGGCAGCCGGAGCAGGCGCTGTGCACGAGCTGCCACGGGCAGACGGCGAAGAAGCTCGACGGCAAGACGGTGCACAGCCCGTTCGCGTCCGGCGCCTGCACGAGCTGCCATGCGCCGCACGGCTCGGCGCTGCCCCATCTGCAGCGGGCGAACGACGCCGACCTCTGCCTGCAGTGCCACGGGGAGATCAAGAAGGAGCTGGCCCGCGAGCACGTGCACCCCGGCCCGAAGGAGGGCAAGTGCCTGACCTGCCATGCGCCGCACGGCGGCGAAGGCAAGGGTATGCTCGCGAAGTCCGCGCCCGAGACGTGCGGAAGCTGCCACGCCCCGATCGCGAAGCGGATCGCGTCGGACGGCGCGCACACGGCCGCGCGCGAGGGCCGGTGCGGCGCCTGCCACGAGCCGCACGGCGCCAAGGCCAAGGGGCTGCTCAAGGGGACCCCGAGCCAGCTCTGCGCGAGCTGCCACGCCGACGTCGGCAAGGGCGACCACGTGCACCAGCCGGTGGCCGACGGCGACTGCCTCGCGTGCCACGACCCCCACGGCGGTCCGGCCGCGCCCGCGCTGCTCAAGCCCGCGCCGGGCCTCTGCACGGACTGCCACGAGGGCGGCAGCGACGAGATGAAGGCGAAGCACCGCGGCGGCGACATGTCGGCCGCGAACTGCCTCGCGTGCCACTCGGCGCACCAGTCGAAGGAGGCCGCGCTGCGGCCCTCGCACGTGCATCCGGGCTTCGCGGAAGGCGAATGCCAGAAGTGCCACGTCGGCACGACGCCCGGCAAGGCGAACCTCGCGGCGCCGGTGGCGACGCTCTGCGGACGATGCCACGACGTGGCGAGGGCGAAGTCGCCAACGGACCATGTCCACGACCCGGTGAAGAAGGGCCAGTGCCTCACGTGCCATTCGCCGCACGGCTCGGCGCAGGAGCGGCTGCTGGTCGACACGCCGGACAAGCTGTGCGCGCGCTGCCATGCGCCGATCGCCGCCGCCAGCCAGCGCAAGTACGCGCACCCGCCGGTCGTCCAGGGCGAGTGCGTCAAGTGCCACGAGCCGCACCGGGCCGCGGGCGAGGGCGTCGCGCTGCTGCGCGGACGTCCGGGCGAGCTCTGTCTGGGCTGCCACCAGGACCTCGCGAAGCGTCTCGCGGACGGCTCGGGTCACGCCCCGGCGGCGCGGGGCCAGTGCCTCACTTGCCACGACAGCCACGGCTCGGACCTGCCCGGCATGACCAAGCGTCCCGGCGGCGCATTGTGCACCGTCTGCCATTCGCTCAAGGAGACGAAGCTCACGTCGAAGCACCCGGGCATGGACATGGCGAACGTCACCTGCACGTCCTGCCACGATCCGCACGCGCAGGCCAAGGGCGCGCACGCACTGCTCCTGCCCGCGATCCACATGCCGTTCGCGCGCGGCGAGTGCGACGGCTGCCACACGGTGAAGGGCAGCGCGACTCTTCAGGCCAGGGGTGCCGAGCTGTGCGTCAGCTGCCACGACGAGGGACGCTGGAAGGGGCAGAAGTACACGCACGCCCCGCTGACCAGCGGCCCGCAGTGCCTCAACTGTCATGGGCCGCATGGCGGGGTCGCGAAACCGACGCTCAAGGTGGCCCTGGACGACCTCTGCTTCACCTGTCACGACCGACGCATGCTGCAGGTGGAGGTCAAGCACAAGGCGCTCGAGAACGGCTGCATGGCCTGCCACGAGCCGCACGGGTCGAACGTCCCCGAGATGATGCGCGAGAGCTCGATCGAGGCCCAGTGCCGGAAGTGCCACACGGACCTGAGCAAGCACTTCCACAAGACATCGAGCGACCGGCTCACGCCGTCCGGCCGCCCGCTCACGTGCACGAGCTGCCACAACCCGCACGGCGGCGCGTTCCCCGGGCTGCTGATGCACGATCCAAAGCGGGACCTGTGCGTGCAGTGCCACGACCCGTCCATGGCCCCGCCCGGGAAGTAGGGCGCGCGGGTCCGACGATACGACGGAGCCTCCGCCCGCATCGCGGGCGGAGGCTCCGTCGAACCGTCACGGCCTCCGGTCTCAGCGCACGACTGCCAGCTTCCCCGTGGCGACGCGGCCGCGCCCCTCGAGACGCGTGAAGTAGAGCCCCGCGCGCACCGGCTGCCCGGCGCCGTCGCGGCCGTCCCACCACGCCTCGTGCGGGCCGGCCCCCAGCGGGGCGTCCACCAGCGTGCGCACGTGCCGCCCGTCCAGCGCGTAGACCGCGAGCCGCACCGGGCCCGGATCGCCGGGACCGAGCGAGAACGGGATCCGCGTGCTGCCGCGCGCCGGGTTCGGCTGCGCGGCGCCGAGCGCGAACGCCGCGCCCGGCGGCTCCGTCAGGTCCGTCGTGGCGCGCACGTGCAGCACGCCGCCGACCGCGAGCGCCAGCGGGTGGCCCTCGTTGAGCACGAGGCTCGACAGCATCAGCGGGATGTCCGTTCCCAGCGGCGTCCCGGGCGCGATGTCGAACTGCAGCGAGCCCAGCTCGGGCCCCGTGTTGGGGAACACCGTCGCGCCGGCCGAGGCCACGACGATGGCGTTGCTCGAGACGCTGGACACGATCCCGCCCGTGCCCCAGGCGTTCCACAGCCCCGAGGTCGTCGTGCGGGCGCCCGTGATGTACGCGCCCGGCCACGACACGCGGAACTGCATCGCGTGGATGCCGAGGCCGCCGACGAGCCGGTCCGCCGAGAGCAGCACCTTCACCGTGCCGCCCGGCGGGCCGGTCGTGCTGCCCAGCGTGGCCTGGAAGTCGTAGACGGTGAGCGACGTGCTGAGGTCCGTCGCGCCGACCGCGTCGACCGCCTTGACCTGCGTGACGCCCCCGCTCAGCGCGGTAACGAGTCCGGTGGAGCTGATCGAGGCGATGCTCGGGTCGACGACGCTCCAGGTGATCGGGCTCGTGGGCGAGCCCGAGACGTAGTAGGGCAGCGTCTGGCCCACGAGCAGCGAGGCGACGTCGGGATTGACGTAGATCGCGGGCAGCGAGTAGACGGACACGGAGCCGCTCGTCCGCAGCGCCGGCAGGGTCTCGTTGAACAGCGCGCTCGTGAACGCCATCGACGATCCGCCCGGTGCGACCGTCGAGAACGTGACGTAGCACAGCACGCCCGAGCCCGTGAGGTCGGTCGAGCCGGCGAACGCGACCGACGCCGTGCCGATGCCCTGGTCGAAGCTCACCGGGCCCCAGCCGTTCAGCAGCGTGCCCGGCGGCGTCGTGACCCCGGTCGCGACGAGCGCGTTGCCGTTGAAGGAGAGCGAGAACTGGCCGGAGCGGATGCCCAGCCCGTCGAGCGCGGTCACCGTGATGGGCAGTGTCACCGGCTGGCCGACGTCGACACCGGTCGTGCCCGCGGTGATGCCCATGCCCCGGACCGAGATGAAGCCCGTGGTCGTGGAGGAATGGAGCGCCGCGTCCGTCGCCGTCACCGTCACCTGTCCCGGGGCGACGCCGGTCAGCACGCCCGTGGACGCGATCGTCGCGACGGCGGCGTTCGAGGTGCTCCAGGCGATCGGCAGCGTGGGCGAGCCGTAGACGGTGAACGACATCGTCTGGCCGCGCACGATCTCGCCGACGTCGGGGGACACGTCGATCTGCGGCGTGACGCCCACCGTGATGGAGCCGCCGGTCATCGTGGCCGGCGGCGTGCCCTCGTTGAACGTGAACGTCGCCAGCGTGAGCGACGTGCTGCCGCCATTGAGCAGCGTAGGGTTGACGACGAACCGCACCTTGAGCAGCGAGCCCGAGCCCGTGAGCGCGGTGGTGCCGGCGTCGCTCACGCTGATCGTGCCCGTGCCGCCCACGTTGCCCACGGAGAAGGCGGGCGCGGCCCAGCCGGCCGCCGCGGTCATCGAGCCGGTGGTGACCACATTCGTCGCGGTGACGACCGCGTTGTTGTAGCTGAGCGTGAACTGCAGCGAGGTCACGCCGAGCCCGGTCAGGCTCGCCGTGTTGATGTCGATGTCGATCGTCTGGCCGGCGAGTCCGCTGCCGGATCCGGCCGACACCGCCACCGCATGCGCCGGAAGGGCGCCGGCGGCGAGCGCCGCCAGCACCATCCCGGCGCCGAGCGCCGAGGCGAGAGGTCGGTACATGTCGTGGTCCTCCCCGTGCCGCCGGTCAGCGGACCACGATCAGGCGCTGGGTGAACGTGCCCGACGCGGTGTGGGCGCGCACGAAGTACATCCCGGCCGGGACCGGGCGGCCCGCGTCGTCGGCGAGGTTCCACGCCAGCGGGTGCACGCCCGCGGCGAGCGGGCCGTCGACGAGCGTCCGCAGCGTGCGGCCCGCCACGTCCACGACGCGCACCGAGCTGCGCGCCGAGGCGTCCGTCACCGACACCGCGAGCATCAGCACCGCGGAGCTCCGCACCGGGTTCGGCGCGGGACGCCCGAGGAAGCTCACCGTCGGCAGCGCCGGCGTCGGCGCCGGGGCGCCACCCGCGACGTTCTCGTTGACGCGCGCCCAGGCGACGCTCGGCGCGTGGAACCCGTTCGCGCCCGCGGGG
>JBAIWU010000173.1:0-1580 GCA_037917155.1 Candidatus Eiseniibacteriota bacterium | reverse complement strand
GTGATCGTGCCGAACGCGCGCACGACCGACTTCCAGTTCATGAAGAAGAGCAGCAGGCCCGACGTGACCATCATGGGCACGCCGATCCAGAGGCTCCACGACGAGATGTAGCGGAAGCTCGCGCGCTCGATGACGCCGGCGCGCAGGAAGTAGGGCGCGAGGATCACGTAGTTGATGACCGCGCCGAGCATGAGGCTCCACGCCTGCCGGAAGCCCATGATCGCGCCCGCGGCCACGAAGAGCAGCGAGCCCTCGAACGACATCGTGACCTGGTTCAGGCCGAGCGGCTTGTCCTTGTACTCGCCCAGCTTGATCCACGCCGTGCCCCACGTGCTCTCGAGGCGCGGCAGCCGGAGCCAGGGCAGCGCCTTCGGCGCGAACAGGCCCTTCACGGGCGCCCAGTCGGGAACGTTCGCGAACTTCGAGACCACCATGAACGGCAGGTCCGCCGAGTCGCGCAGCCACGTCACGACGAGCCCGGCGAGACCCGCGAGCCCGAGCGCGCGCGCCTGCTTCGCCGCCTCGCCGCCCTCGGCGTGCAGCGTGCGCAGCGTGACCGCCGCGGCCGTGCCCGTGGGGAACGGGAGCTGCTCGATGTTGATCATCTGTCGCTTCGCCGGCACGGCCAGGAACACGCCCAGCCCGGAGATCACGGCCACCCACGGGACCAGCCACACGCAGCGCTCGGCGAAGCTCACGGGCAGCGCCGCCGCGTTGAGCATCATGAGCGCCGGGATGGCGTTCGAGATGCCGCCGCTCGTCATCGAGCCGCCCGCCGACGCGCACGACTGGAGCGCGTTGTTCTCCAGGATCGAATAGTCGTTGTCCGGCCAGAGCCATTTCAGGACCGGCCCCAGCAGCGGCAGCCGGTGCCCGCGCACGAGCAGCGGGCCGATGGTGCGCGAGATCGCCTGGAACATCGCGTACGCGAGCACGCACGACGTGATCGCGACGCCCATGCTCCAGCCGGCCTTGAGGCCCACGTAGACGTTCGAGCACACCATGACCATGCCGAGCAGCATGCCCATGACGACCGCGCGCACCGTGAGCTGCTTCATGCGATCGCCCTGGTAGACGTGCTCGAACCAGTGGCGCTCGATCTCCTCGGGCGTGAGCGGGCGCTGCGCCTCGGGTGCGGCGGGAGCGGTCTGTGTGGCCACGGCGGTCCTCGGGGTCACGGGACGGGACGGCGACGGTGGACGTTCGTCGCAGCGTGACCGAGGCCGCGCCGCACGCGCAAGCGCGAACTCGGCGCGGCCGAACGCGCCCGTACCCGGAACCTGCGCGCGCTGCTAGGATCGCGGCGCGGGCCGGCGGCCGCCGCGGCCGGTGCTTCCTCGCGGAACGCCGGCCGGGACGGCGGACGTGCGCCCCCGGAGAGGAGCCCTCGTGCACACGCGGACCTTGCTGGCACTCGGGGCGATCGTGGCCCTGGTCGTGGTGGGCCTGGCGTGGCGGCGCCTCGGCGCCGGACGCGCCGGCGAGGCGGCAAGGCCGGTCCGGGTACCGGGTCCTGCGCAGCGCGCCCCGTCCGGATCGCGTGCGCAGCCCCATGAATGCACAAGGGGCGGGCCGTGCGC
>JBAIWU010000172.1:0-1627 GCA_037917155.1 Candidatus Eiseniibacteriota bacterium | reverse complement strand
CCTCGACGCGCGCCCGCACCGCCCGGCGCGTCAAGCCGTAGATGCCGCCGTAGAAGTCGATGTTCTCGCTGACCCGTAGGTTGGGGTACAGCGACACCCTCTGCGCGACGTAGCCGATGCGGGCGCGCACCGCATGCGGCTCGCGGATGACGTCGACGCCGTCGACGACCATGCGGCCCGCGGTAGGTGCCAGGATACCGGTGAGCATACGGATGGTCGTCGACTTGCCGCTGCCGTTGGCACCGAGGAGCCCGAACACCTCGCCGGCCGCGATCGCGAGAGAGACGTGATCGACCGCGGTAAAGGTGCCGAAGCGGCGCACCAGATCATCGCAGGCGATGGCAGTCACGAAAGCTGCTCCGGGCGCGGCCGCGCGGCGTGCATGAACGCCAGCAGGGCAGTCTCGAGATCGGCGTCGAGCGCCTCGATCTCAAACGCGTCGGATGGCAGGCCGAGAGCGGTGAGGGTCGTCTCCACCTCCGCACGCCGGCGGCGGGTCTCGAGTCGGAGGCCGCGCGGCGTCGGCTCCACCCGTTCGAGCCCAGCGCGCCGCAGGTCCCGCGCGAGCAGGGGGCGCGGCTCCACGAGGGTCACGTGGAACACGTGGATCGGGGCGGCGCGCCGGAGCGCGTGCGGTGTTCCGGCCGCAACGGCACGGCCGCCCACCATGTACAGGATGCGATCGCAGCGCTCCGCTTCGTCGAGGTAATTGGTCGAAACGATCACCAGTGCGTGCCGTGCCTCCGCGCGGATCGTCTTCCAGAGCTCGGCTCGCGCCAGGACGTCGACGCCGGTCGTCGGCTCGTCCAGCACCAGGAGCGGCGGCCGTGTGAGCAGCGCGCCGCAAAGGGCGAGTTTCTGCCTCATGCCGCCGGAGAGGGTCTCGGCGCGGGCGCCGGCGAAAGCCTCGAGGTCCGCGAGCGCGAGGAGCGCGGCGCGCCGCGCCGCGAACTCGGCGCGCGGCAGGGCGTGGCAGCGGCCGACGAAACGCAGGTTCTCATCGACGGTCAGCGCCGGATACATGCTGAAGGCCTGCGGCACGTAGCCGAGGCAGGACTTCAGTACCTTCGCATCGCGTCCCGGATCGACGCCGAGGACGGAAACGCTGCCCCGGTCGCGGCCGAGGAGGCCGACGAGGATGCGCAGCAGGGTCGTCTTTCCGGCGCCGTCCGGACCGACGATGCCGAACACGAGCGGACCCTCCACCGCAAGACCGAAGCCGTCAAGCGCGAGGGTGCGCCCGAAGCGCTTCGTGAGACCCGCGATATGCACGCCCAGCGGCATGCCGGGCGCCGCATCGTCCGGCAACACAGTCATCTCACGCACCCGTCTCCGGCAGGATGCGCACGTTCGCCTCGGCGCCCGCCTTGATCGTACGTGCCGCGCCGGGCGCGAGGCGCACACGCGCCTCGTAGACCTGCTCGACACGATCGTCCTGCGTCACGTTGACGCGCGGCGAGAAGCTCGCCTGCGACTCGATCCACTCCACCTCGCCCTCGATCTTCGACTCGGGCAGGAAGTCGAGCTGTACCTCGACCGACGTGTGCACGTGGATGACGCGCAGGTCGGGCACGGGGATGTAGATGCGCACGTACTTGTCGTCTTCGTCGAGGAGCGAGAGCAGCGC
>JBAIWU010000171.1:0-1670 GCA_037917155.1 Candidatus Eiseniibacteriota bacterium | reverse complement strand
GCAGGGGGCGATCACCGTCGAGCGCGTCGAGGCGGCACCGTTCGACGAGGCGGCCGTGGCCCGGCACCTCCGTGGTGCCGGGGGGGCCGCGCGGGCGAGCGCGGATCCTGCGTTCCACGCGTGCCCTGGCTCGCGCGTCGTCGCGTTCTCGGCGTCCCGCGACGCCGACCACGCCCGCGGGCTCCGCTCCCCGCTGCCGGCGCCGTCGGCGCTGCGGCAGTGGCCGGTTCAGCTCCACCTCGTGCCGCCGACGGCGCCGTACTTCCGCGGCGCCGACGTCCTGCTGGCCGCCGACTGCGTCGCGTACGCGGCGGGCGACTTCCACCGCGGCTGGCTGTCCGGCCGGGCGCTCGCCATCGCCTGCCCCAAGCTCGACTCGCATCAGGACGTCTACCTCGACAAGCTGGTGGCGCTCATCGACGACGCCGCGATCGCCTCGCTCACGGTCATGGTCATGGAGGTACCGTGTTGCGGTGGGCTCGTCCGCCTCGCCCAGGCCGCGCTCGCGCGCGCCGGCCGCGCGATCCCGCTGTGTGTCGCCGTGGTCGGGATCGAGGGCGAGATCCGGACGCGGAGCGAGGTCGCCGGGCCCCGGCCGTCCGCGCCGCGCTCCGCGCTCCCGGTGCTCTGAGGGAGGCGAGGGTGCGCCGGGGCCGCAGTGCGGCGCCGCGGTGCTAGATTCGTTGCAGACGCATGCGAGAGGACGCCCCCCGAGATCGCGCGGTCCGTCCGCCCCATCCCGCCGGGCGAAGGAGGTGACGAGATGCGCACGGGTCCCACTCGAGTCGTCTGTCGCACGCTGACCGCTCTCGCCGGCGCGGCGCTCCTCGCCGCGGCCACGGCGCAGGCGGGCCCGGTGTTCTACCCCAAGCTCTCCGACGAGAGCGCCGCGTGCAACGCGTGTCACCGGGAGCAGTCGCCCGCGATCGTGCAGCAGTGGGGCGCCTCCAAGCACTTCCGCGGCAACGTCGGGTGCTTCGAGTGCCACGCCGCCAAGGCGGGCGAGCCGGGCGCGTACGAGCACAACGGAGCCGTGATCCACACGATCGTGACGCCGCGCGACTGCGCGCGCTGCCACGAGCGCGAGGCCGCCGAATTCCAGGCGAGCCGCCACGCACGCGCGGCCGAGATCCTCGGGTCGCTCGACAACACGCTCGCCGAGGTCGTGGAGGGGAACACGGCGTTCTTCGGCGGCTCGGCGCTGCTCGTCAACGGCTGCCAGCAGTGCCACGGCGCGACCGTCAAGGTGGACGCCAAGTCGCACCCGACGCCCGACAGCTGGCCCAACACGGGGATCGGCCGCATCAACCTGGACGGCTCGCGCGGCTCGTGCTCGGCGTGCCACCAGCGCCACACGTTCTCCGCCGCGCAGGCGCGCTACCCGGACACCTGCGGCAAGTGCCACCTCGGGCCCGACCACCCGCAGAAGGAGATCTACGACGAGTCGAAGCACGGGATCTCGTTCGCGGCCAACCGCGACCGCGTCGCCATCGACAACCCCAAGTGGGTGGTCGGCGAGGACTACAGCGTCGGGCCCACGTGCGCCACCTGCCACATGAGCGCGACGCCCGCGCAGGGCGTCACCCACGACGTCGGCGACCGCATCTCGTGGAACAACCGGCCCGAGATCTCGATCCGCGCCGACGCGGCCGACGCGCGCCTCGGGCTCG
>JBAIWU010000170.1:0-5341 GCA_037917155.1 Candidatus Eiseniibacteriota bacterium | reverse complement strand
GTTCGCGCCGCGGCCGCCCGCGGCGTTCGACTCGTGCGCGTGCCGGCTCGCCGGCACGGTCGAGATCGACTGGGACAAGCCGCTCGAGCGCGACTTCCCGATCGCGCTCACGCTCACGGGTCCGGCGACCCAGCACGGCGAGGTCGAGATGTTCATGGGCTCGCCGCGCGAGTTCCGGCTCGGGCCGCTGCCGTGCGGCGACTACCGGCTGATCGTGCGCCCGCTGGGCCGCTACCGCTACACGATCGCGCGCGGCGACTCCGTGGTGCGGGTGCACTGCGCGGGCTACACGCAGGTGCACGTCGTGCTCGTGCCGCGCTGATCCGCGGCCCGCGTGGGGTCGGTGCGGGCCGCGAGCTCGCCCGCCCGCCGCCCAAGCGATTCAGTTGCTGCGGAAGTTCTCGAACTTGAGCTCGACGCCGAAATCGCGCCCGCGCAGCAGCGCGATCGCGCCCTGCAGGTCGTCCTTGCTCGCGCTCGAGACGCGCACGGCGTCGCCCTGGATGGCGGCCTGCACCTTGCGGAGTTTCGCCTCCTTGAGGACCTTCACGACCTCGCGGCACATCTCGCTCGTGAGGCCCTGCTGCAGCGCCACGACCTGGCGCAGCGTCGAGCCGGCGGCGGGCTCGGCCTTGCCCGGCTTGAGGTTCTTCAGCGGCACCTTGCGCTTGACCAGCTTCGACTGGAGCACGTCCCAGATCGCCCCGAGCTTGTACTCGTCGGGCGCGGCCATCGTGATGGTCTTCGCTTTCTCGTCGAGCGCGACCTCGGCCTTCACGCCCTTGAAGTCGTAGCGCTGCGCGATCTCCTTCGTGGCCTGGTCGACGGCGTTGTTCACCTCCATCATGTCCACGCCGGTGGTCACGTCGAACGAGCTGCTGCCCGCCATGCGGTCCCGCCTCCTATCGCTTCCGCGCCCGTGGCGCGGCCGCGCCGAGCCGCAGCCCGGCGATCCGTGCCGTCACCTCGCGCGCCGCGGCGCTCGCGCCGCCGGCGAGCACCTCCTGGCGCACCGCGCGCTGCGCGCGCCGCTGCGTCCCCCAGAGCACGCGTCGCGCCGCGGTCGCGGCCGGCACGAACGCGTAGCGGTCGTGCTCGTGCGAGAGCGCCACCGTGTCCGTCCACGCCACCTCGGCCGCGAAGAGCGGCACCACGTGGATCGCATCGCGGGCCGGCTCGTAGTAGACGGTCAGGTGCTCGAGCGCCCACCAGCGGACCGGCCTGAGGCAGGTCTCCTCGAGAACCTCACGCGCGGCCGCCCGCCATGCCGTCTCGCCGCGTTCGATCCCGCCCGTGACCGGCTGCCAGATCCCGGCGAGCGTGCGCTCGGCGCTCCGCCGCAGGAGCAGGAACTCGATCCGGCGCCCGCGGCGGCGGAATACGTGCACCTCGACCTGTCGGCAGCGGATGGGTGGCATGGCGGCGCAGGATACGGTGCGCGTCCGGCGAGGCCAAGCACGCGCGCGCCCGGCCCTCCGTCCGTGCCGCGACGCCGCAGGTCCGGGGCACGCCGTCGACGAAGCGTGTGCGCACACATGATCGACGGATTGGCGTTGATCCGTCGCGCGCGGCGAACGCAGAATTCGGCGCCCTCGTCGCCGTCGTCAAGCCTCTCTCCCCACCCCACCGCGCCGGGCCCATGCGAGGCCGCCCGCACCCCGGCCCCAGGAGGTCGTCCCCGTGCCCACGCGTCCCCCGTTCCTCGCGACGCCGCTCCGACCCCTCGTCGCCTCGCTCCTCCTGGCCTCGGCGCCGGTGCCGGCGGCGAGGGCCGCGGCCGCGCCCGCGGTGCCCACGTTCTTCACCGCCTGGGGCAGCACCGGAAGCTCGCCGGGGCAGCTCAAGGTGCCGTTCTTCCTCGCCGTCGACGGGCAGGGCCACGTCTACGTGGCCGATTCCCAGAACAACCGCGTCCAGGAGTTCGACCGGCTCGGGAACCTGCTCCGGCTCTACGGGTCCTACGGCAGCGGCAACGGCCAGTTCTCCGCGGCCGAGGGGATCGCCACGGACGCCGCGGGCAACGTCTACGTGGGCGACTGGTACAACAATCGGGTGCAGAAGTTCGACCCGAACGGCAACTACCTGCTGCAGTGGGGCGGCGCCGGCACGGGCCCGGGGCAGTTCAACGGCCCGGAAGGCATCGCGGTGGACGCGGCCGGCAACGTCTACGTCGGCGACTACAACGACGCCCGCATCGAGAAGTTCACGTCGACCGGCGCCTCCCTCGCGCAGTGGGGCTCCGCGGGCAGCGGCCCGGGCCAGCTCAACGCCCCCGAGGGCATCGCGATCGACGACGCGGGCGACGTGCTCGTCGCCGACTACGGCAACAACCGCGTCCAGCGCTTCACCGCGGCGGGCGCCTACGTGGGCCAGTTCGGCTCCGCCGGCTCGGGCAACGGCCAGTTCAGCGGTCCGGCGGGCATCGGCGTGGACGCCCTCGGGAACATCTTCGTCGCCGAGGAGAACAACGCGCGCGTCCAGAAGTTCGACCGCACGGGCACGTACCTCGCGCAGTGGGGCAGCGCGGGCGGCGGCAACGGGCAGTTCAACAAGCTCTTCGGCCTCGCCGTGGACGGCGCCGGCAACGTCTACACGAGCGAGTACTTCGGGAACCGCGTGCAGGAGTTCAGCGGCGCCGGCGCGGCGATGTCGCAGGCGCCGCCGCAGTGGGTCGCGACGCTCAACAGCACGCCGACCATGCCGTCCTGCACCGGGGCCGGGGTGAGCACGACCGGCACCGCCTGCGTGCTGGACTACACCGCCGGCAAGGTCGTGACGTTCGGCCCCGCGGGCTGGCTCTCGACGTGGGGTACGGCGGGTACCAATCCGGGGCAGCTCAACCAGCCGTACATCATCGCCATGGGGCCCGGCGACGCGCCGCACGTGTTCGACGCCTATCAGACGACCCTGCGCGTGCAGCGCTTCACGACGGCCGGCGCCTATCTCTCCGGCTGGACCACGACGTACGGGACCGGTCCCGGCCAGCTCCAGAATCCCGCGGCAATGGCCGTCGACGCCGCCGGGAACGTCTACCTGCTCGACCGGGGGATGAACACGCCGTACGTCGTGGCTCCGCGGGTGGAGAAGTTCACGTCCGCCGGCTCGTTCGTGATGCAGTGGACCTTGAACTCCGGCGCGAACTCCATCGCCGTGGACGGCAACGGCTACGTCTACGTCGCGAACAACTCGGACGCCAATGTCTACAAGTACGACTCCGGCGGCAACCTCGTCGGGCAATGGAACTCGGCGGGCGCGTTCGGGTCGCTCATGAGCACGCAGACCATCGCGGTGAGCCCGGTGGGCACCGTGTACGTCACTGACGGGAACACGAACCAGTTCATGGTGTTCGCGGCGCCCGCCCGCATCGAGATGATCTCGGACGTCGCGGGCGACCAGGGGCACAAGGTGCACGTGCGCTTCCGGCGCTCGTCGGCCGACGACGCGTCGTCCGTCACCCCCGTGCTCGGCTACGACGTCTACCTGCGCAGCGACGCCACCGCGGCCGCGGTGCCGGTGGCGCACGTCGCCGCGCGACCCGCCGCGCCCGCGTACCTCACGCCGGCGAGCACGGCGACCGAGTACGCGGTCGACGTCTCGACCGCGATCGACGCCACGCGAACCGCGGACTGGTACTCGGCGTTCTTCGTGCGCGCATGGATCGGCCCGTATTCGTCGATCGACTCCGACGTCGAGTACGGCCGCTCGGTGGACAACATCCCGCCGCCGGCGCCGACGCCATTCACGGCCGCGTACGCCTCGGGCGCGACGTACCTGCACTGGGGCGCCAGCACCGCGCCGGATTTCGCGACCTTCCGCCTGTACCGCGGGGCGAGCTCGGGCTTCACGCCCGGCGCGGGCAACCTCGTCTCGGCGAGCGCCGACACGGGCTACGTGGACGTCGGCCCGGCGGGGAGCTGGTACAAGGTCTCGGCCGTGGACCTCGACGGCAACGAGGGCGGCTGGTCCGTGCTCGGCCCCGGGCGGACGTCGAGCGTCGCGCCGGGTGAGCCGCTGGCGTTCGTCCTCGAAGGCATGCGGCCCAATCCGGCGAGCAGCCGCTCGCTCGTCGTGCGCTTCACGCTGCCGACCGCGACGCCGGCGCGGATCGAGCTGCTCGACGTGGCCGGGCGCGCGGTGGTGACGCGCGTCGTCGGCGGGATGGGAGCCGGCGTGCACGCGCTCGACCTCGCGCGGGACGGCCGCGTCGCGCCGGGGCTCTACTTCGTCCGCCTCGAGCAGGGGACGCGCCGCGCGACCGCGCGCACGACCGTGCTGGAGTGACCCGGGCCGCCCGGTGGGCCATCCCCACAGGGCTGCCCCCCCGGGGGCTGGCGCCGGCAGGGGCACCTGGAGCCGCGCCCTCCAGACCGAGGACGCGCGCGGCTCGGGTCTTCGACGGCGCGCCGCCTCGCGAGAATCTCCGCGCACCTTCCGGGGCTTGACCCGCGCATGATCTTCGCCTACCTTGCCCCGGTTCCGTGGGTACACGCACAACGCGCGTCGTCGCCCATGGCTTGTGAAAACTTTCACCGGGGCGCGTCGCATGCCGTCTTCACGCGGACCGAAACCTGACCCATCCGGGCTTCGGACCGCGGGCATGCTGCTCGCCATCCCGTCCTTGCTCGTGGTCGCCCCGCTCGTCGGTTTCTTCCTGGGCAAGTACGCGGATCGATGGCTGAAGACCACACCCTGGCTGACCTTCGTGGGTCTCGTGCTGGGGTTCGTCTCGGCCGGCCGCGAGATCTACTTCATCATCCGCCGAGTGCAGGCTGAAGAGGAGGGCGACAAGCGCCCCTGAGTCTCCGCGTGGGCGCTCCGCCGGTATGGGTCTCGAATTCCTCGCACGCATCCGACGCACGACGCTGTTCCTGACGGCGGTGGCCGCCCTGTTCGCGGCCGTGTACGCCTCGTACGTCGTCGGCGTCGCGCTCGCCGCGGGCGCGCTGTGGTCGCTCGCGAACCTGCGGCTGCTCGAGGCGATCGTCACGAGCCTGACCGGGACAGCGACCTCGCCGCGCCGCGGCCTCGTCGCCGTGGCCGCGAACGTCGGGCTGCTGGCGCTGGGCGGCGTGCTGCTGTGGAAGCTGCCGGCGCTGCCGCTCGCGATCGGCTTCACGCTGCCGTTCGCGGTCATCGTGCTCAAGGCCGCCTCGCAGGTCGTGCTGGCCTCGGGCGCCTGGCGCCGGCTGACGGCAAGCCCGTGGCGCGCCACCGCGCTCGTGCTGGCGCTCGTGGCGGGCGTGTGGCTCGGCGGCGGGGCGCTGGAGCGCGCGCGGGCGCAGGGCGGCCACCCGGCCGCCGCGACGGAGCAGGCGGCGCCCGCGGAGCGCGCGGCGGCGCC
>JBAIWU010000169.1:0-5952 GCA_037917155.1 Candidatus Eiseniibacteriota bacterium | reverse complement strand
CTGCGCGTGCTCGACACCGACGCCCGCGCGGGCGCGCTGTGCGTGAAGGCGCTGGCGCAGCTCGGCGACGAGCGGGCGATCGAGCCGATCGCCCGCCTGCTCGCGGGGACCGACGAGGCGCTCCGCCGCGAGGCCGTCGTCGCGCTGAAGACGCTCGCGGGCGGGGCGCTGCCCGAGGCGGCGAGGGCCCGCGCGGCCGCGGCACTGCGCGAGGCGGGCGCCGCCGCCGCACCCGTGGCGCCGGTCCCGCCGCAGGCGCCCGTCGCGAGCACCTCCACGCCACCGCCCTCCACGACCCGGCACACGCCGTCGCGCGCGGCCACCCCGACGCCGGCGTCCCGCGGCTCGTCCGGCCCGCCCGCGCCCTCCGCGCCGGGCGCGACGCCGCCCTCGGCCCCCGGGCTCGCGCCGTCCCCATCGGGCGCCCACGCGCCGTTCGACTTCCAGAGGCTCGAGCCCGGCACGCTGCTCGTCGAGCGTTACCGCGTCGTCCGCCGCATCGGCGGCGGCGGCTTCGGCAGCGTCTACCTGGTCGAGGACGCGGCGGTGAACGAGGAGGTCGTGCTCAAGGTGCTGAGCCCGCAGCTCTCGCTCGACGAGCTGATGATCCGCCGGTTCGTGCAGGAGCTGCGCCTCTCGCGCCGCATCACGCACCGGAACGTCATCCGCATCCACGACCTTCTCGACCTGCGCGGCGCGCACGCGATCTCGATGGAGTACTTCCCCGGGCGCGACCTCGGCGCCGTGCTGCGCGCCGAGGGCCCGCTGCCCGTCGCGCGCGTGCTCGGGATCGCGTCGCAGGTCGTCGACGGGCTCGCCGCCGCGCACGAGCTCGGAATCGTGCACCGCGACATCAAGCCCGCGAACCTGCTGGTCGACGGCCACGACCTCGTGAAGATCGTGGACTTCGGGCTCGCCTCCATGGGCGAGGGCGCCCGCACGCGGCTGACGCAGAACGGCATCCTCGTCGGCACGCCCGAGTACATCGCCCCCGAGCAGATCCGCGGCGGCGCGGTCGACGGGCGCACCGACCTCTATTCGCTCGGCGTCGTGCTCTACGAGCTGCTCACCGGCCGGCAGCCCTTCCGCGGGCCGAACGCGGTCAACGTCCTGTTCCAGCACCTCGAACCCAACGTGCCCACGCTGCGCGAGGTCGTGCCCGGGATCCCGGTGGAGCTCGACCAGCTCGTGATGCGCTGCCTGGCGCCCGAACCCGCCGGCCGGCCGCAGGACGCGAAGGCGCTCCTCGGCCTGCTCGCGCGGGCGGCCTGAGCGCGGAGACCCCGATGGCCCGTATCGACGAGTTCCTCCGGATCGGCAGGGAGCAGGGCGGCTCGGATGTCCACTTCACGGTGGGCCGGCCGCCGCTCGTGCGCGTCGACGGCGCGCTCGCGCCGATCGCGCACGCCGCGCTGGGGCACGACGAGATCGCGGAGCTGCTCGACGGCGTGCTGCCCCCGGAGATGCGCGCGCAGCTCGAGGCGCACGGCGCGGCGGACTTCTCGTACGAGGCCGGGGGGCTCGGGCGCTTCCGCATGAACGTCTGTCGGCACCAGCGGGGCACGTCGGCGTTCTGTCGCGTCATCCCCGACGAGATCCCCGCGCTCGACTCGCTCGGGCTGCCGCGCGTCGTGTCCCACTTCACGCGCCTGCGCTCGGGGCTCGTGCTCGTCACCGGCGCCGCGGGCACGGGCAAGTCGACGACGCTCGCGTCGATGATCCGGGAGATCAACCGCAGCCGCAGCCTGAACGTGCTCACGCTCGAGGACCCGATCGAGTTCGTGCACCGGAGCGAGCGCTCGCTCGTCGTCCAGCGCGAGGTCGGCACGCACGTGCCGTCGTTCCGCGAGGGGCTGCGCTCCGCGCTGCGGGCCGACCCCGACGTGCTGCTCGTGGGCGAGATGCGCGACGCCGACACCGTGGCGCTGGCGCTCGAGGCCGCGGAGACCGGCCACCTCGTGTTCGGCACGATGCACACGCGCGGCGCGGCCCAGACGATCGACCGCATCGTGGACGCGCACCCGTCCGACCACCAGGGCCAGGTGCGGCACTCGCTGGCGGACAACCTGCGCGCGGTGGTCAGCCAGGAGCTCATCCCGGCGGCCGACGGCCGCGGCCGGCGCGTGGCGGCCGAGGTCATGGTCGTCCACTTCGCGATCCAGCAGCTCATCCGCGAGGGCAAGACGTTCCAGATCCCCGGCGCGATCACGACCGGGCGCCGGCTCGGCATGCAGCTCATGGACCAGGCGATGCTGGCGCTCGTGCGCGCCGGTGAGATCGACCCCGACGAGGCGTTCCTCAGGGCGGAGGACAAGTGGGGATTCGCACCCTTCGTGACGCGGCCCGAGCTGGTCGCGCTCGCCACCGGCGACCGGGCGGCCTGACATGAACCGCATCGACGCCTTCCTCGAGCTCGCCGTCCGCCAGGGCGGCTCCGACCTGCACCTGCTGTCGGGCCAGGTGCCGCGCGTGCGCGTCGCCGGGGACCTGCAGCCCGTGCCGTTCCGCACACTCAGCGCGCAGGACCTCGACGGCTTCCTCGACGAGATCGTGCCCCCGGCGATGCGCGGGCGGCTCGACGCGGGCCACGCGGTGGACTTCGCCTACGTCTCCGAGGTCGCGGGGCGCTTCCGCGTCACCGTCTACCGTCACCACGCCGGGCTCGCGGCGACGCTGCGTGCGATCGGCTCCGAGCCGCCGTCGCTCGAGTCGATCGGCCTGCCCGACGTCGTCCGGCACGTGCTCTCGGTCGGCAAGGGCCTCGTGCTCGTGACCGGGCCCACGGGCTCGGGCAAGTCGACGACACAGGCCGCCATGGTCGACCACCTCAACTCCACGCGGCAGGGGCACGTCATCACGCTCGAGGACCCGATCGAATTCCTGCACGCGCACAAGCGGTGCGTCGTGACGCAGCGCGAGATCGGCACGCACGCGCCCTCGTTCGCCGAGGCGCTGCGGAGCGCGCTGCGCGAGGACCCCAACGTCATCCTCGTGGGCGACATGCGCGACCTCGAGACGATCAGCCTCGCGCTCTCCGCGGCCGAAACCGGCGTGCTCGTTCTGGGCACGCTGCACACGAGCGGCGCGCTGCGGACCGTGGACCGCATGGTCAACGTGTTCCCGCCCCAGCGCCAGGACCAGGTGCGTACCATGCTCGCGGACTGCCTGCGCATGGTCGTGTCGCAGCGGCTCGTGCGCCGGCTCGACGGCGGCGGCCGCCAGGTCGCGGCCGAGGTGCTCGTGAACACGATCGCCGTCACGTCGATGATCCGCCAGGGCAACACGCACAAGCTGCACTCGGTCCTGCAGGCCGGGCAGCGGATGGGAATGCAGAGCCTGGACGGCGTCCTCCAGGACCTCGTGCGCCGCGAGGTGATCAGCGGCGAGGAGGCCCTCGAGCACGCCATCGATCGCGCGCTGTTCGACCGTTACCTGAGCGGCGAGAACGCCGCGTGAACCCACGCCGTCCCACGGGGGACGCACATCGCCGGGCGGCCCGGGCGAATGCCCGCACCCGCGGCGGCGACCGGAGGAAACCCATGGATACGCGTCACCCTCTGCTCCTGACGGTGCGGGCGCTCATGTCGGTCGTGGACGCCACCGACCCGTTCTCCCGCGGCCGCTCGCTGCGCGTCTCGCGCTACGCCGTCCGCACGGCCCAGGAGCTGGGCGTGCCCGAGGACGAGTGGATCAACGTCGAGCTCGGCGCGCTCATGCACGACCTGGGACGCACCGCGCTGCTGCACGACGTCACGCTGAGCCCGCGCCCGCTCGACACGAGCGAGCGCGCCCTCGTGCAGGCGCACCCCACGATCGGCTGGGAGACGCTGCGCGCGATCCCGGGCCTGGAGGCCGCGGCCGAGATCGTGTGGACGCACCACGAGCGCCCGGACGGCAAGGGCTACCCGCGCGGCATCGGGCCGGACCAGATCCCGGTCGGTGCCCGGGTCGTGATGGTGTGCGCCGCCTACGACGCGATGACCGAGGACCGGCCGTACCGCCGCGGCCTCGCGCCGCGCGCCGCGTGCGCGGAGCTGCGACGCAACTCCGGAACGCAGTTCTTCCCGGACGTGGTCAACGCGTTCGTGCAGCTGCACGACGACGGCCGGCTGTGGGAGCACTTCACGAAGGAGGACCTGGAGCTGTACGTGAAGCGCGGGGACCTCGCCGCCTGACGCGACCGTGACCGCGGCCTGACCGCGAATGCACTGGATCGCGGCGGGCGCGCGTGGGAGCCTGCCCGCCGTGCGACTCCTCCTGTTGCTCGCCCTCCTCGTGCCGCTCGCGTCCGCCGCCGCGCCCGCCCCGGCGCCGCCAGGCCGTCCCGCGGCACCCTCGACCGCCCCCGCCGCCCCGGGCGTCGGGCGTCTCGTGCTGAGCGACGCGGAGTGGAGGAGGCGGCTCTCCCCGCAGGCGTACGAGATCCTGCGCCGCGCCGGCACGGAGCGCGCCTTCACCGGCCGCTACTGGAACGAGCATCGCAAGGGCGTCTACCGCTGCGCGGGCTGCGGGCTCGAGCTGTTCCGGTCGGACACCAAGTTCGAGTCCGGCACGGGCTGGCCCAGCTTCTGGCAGCCGGTCGCGAAGGACCACGTGGTCGAGCGCGAGGACTCGAGCCTCGGCATGGAGCGCACCGAGGTGCTGTGCGCGCGCTGCGGCGGCCACCTCGGGCACGTCTTCGAGGACGGGCCGAAGCCGACCGGACTGCGCTACTGCATGAACTCGGCGGCGCTCGAGTTCGCGCCCGCGAAGTAGCCCGTCGCGCGACGGGACCCGCGACGGCTCGCGCTCACGCGCCCGGCGCGGCCGCCGGGCCCTGGTGCTCGGGGCGGAGCAGGTCGAGCACCGTCTTGACGGGGTTGAACACGGCGAGCGGCACCTCGACGAACACGGTGCTCCAGCCCGCCATCGCGCCGTTCCACAGCCCCGGCCGCTCGAGCGCGAGCAGCTCGCGCCCGCCCGCGGACTTGCGCGTCACGATCGCCGTGCGCTCGTCGACGAAGCGCGCGAGGTCGTGGACGCGGCCGCGCCGGTCTCGCACCGCGCAGGCGATGAACACGGGGTTGAAGTGCGTCGCCCGCGCGAGGATCGCGCGCTGGCCCGGATCGGGGCCGACCTGCGCGGACTCGACGACCTGGCGCGTGACGCGCCCGTCGTGGCCGCGCACCCAGAACGGCCCGCCGCCCGGCTCGCCCGTGTTGGGCACCATGCCGCAGGCGCGCACCGGCCGCTCGAGCAGGGCCGCGAGCGCCTCGCGGTCCGCGGGAGCGGCCTCGCCCAGCTCGCCGGCCACGAATCGCGCGGCCTGCCGTACCGCGCCGGCGTCGGCGGGATCGTCGAGCCGCGCGCGCAGCGCGTGCGCGCGCGCCGCGAGCTCGTCCGCGAGCCCCACGAGCGCGCGGCTCCAGCGGTACGTCTCGCCCTTCATCGCGTCGACCGCGACGTTGTCGATGTTCTTCAGGAACACGAGGTCCCCCCCCGCCTCCTCGAGGTTGCGCAGCAGCGCGCCGTGGCCCGCGGGGCGGAACAGCAGCGCGCCCCGCGCGTCGCGGAAGGGCCCGCCGTCGAGGGCCGACGCGAGCGTGTCGGTCGCGGGATGCTGCTCGGAGAAGCCCACGTCGAAGCGCACGCCGAGCCGGGCCGCGTGGTGCGCCCCCGCGCCGGCCAGCAGCGCCTCGAAGCCGGTGCGGTGCTCCGGCGACACGGTGACGTGCAGCCGGCACGCGCCGCCCGCGTCGCGGGCGAGCGTCGCCGACTCGACGAGGTGCTCCTCGAACGCGGTGCGCACGCCCTCGGCGGCACGATGGAACGCGAGCAGGCCCTTGGGGCGCGCCGCGTAGTCGAGGCCGTCGGGCGCGAGCAGGGCGTCGAGCAGCGGCCGCCACGGGCCTTCCGCGCGCAGCCGCGCCGGGTCGAGACCGCGCGCGGCGACGGCGCGCGCGAGCTCGGGCT
>JBAIWU010000168.1:0-4139 GCA_037917155.1 Candidatus Eiseniibacteriota bacterium | reverse complement strand
TCGCCGGGTCCGAGGTGTCGAAGATGTCGTCCCGCACGACGTTGATCGCCACGATCCGTGTGCCCGTTGGCACCTCGCTCGTAGGGGGGGTCGCCGCGGCGGCGATCAGCAGCAGCGCACTCAGCATCTGCAATCATTCTACGTTCCGCGGTGCTCGGGTCGTTGCGACGGGGCTCACCGCAGGGGTCCATACGCGCGGGATGCCGCAGCGAGCGCTGCAGACCTATCCGCGTGACAGGGTCGCCTCCCGCTAGATCTCGCGGCCGACCGACCCGAGCACGGCGAACGAGCCGGCCGCGACGACCGCGAGCGCGACCCACAGCCGGCGGGTCGGTCTCTCAGCCACGGGCGAGGCCCGCAGGAGCGGCGGCCCGTCGACGTGCGAGCATCGCGCGCGCGAGGCGCGTACCCCAGATGGCGAGACCGGTCACCTCCAGCACCCCGCTCGCCCCCGCGAACGGGTACGCGGCTGCGCTGAAGTCGGTCGCCACCTGCATCGTGACGCGAAGGGCGCACCCGAGGTTGACCAGCGCGAACGGGAGTCGCAGCCGGCCGACGTCCGGGGCCCACGGGGCCGCGTGCGCCGACACGACCCTGGCCGCGACACCCATGATCGTGAGGGAGATGAACCCGACCGTGATGGCGTGGCGCATGGCCCCGTACCAGGCGTGCGAGAAGTGCGTTCCCACGGCCGCGAAGTAGGCCGGCGCGAGCACCAGCATCGCAAGGGCGATCACGAGCCACACCTGCGCCGCGCGCACGAACTTGAGCGAGCGGTCCGGACGCTCGACGCGCGTCCACAGGCGCTCGTTGGCCACGAAAAGGACCGCGCAGACGGCGAGCACGAGCGCCGCCACGCCGGCCACCCCGAGCCACGCGTGGCGGCCGGTTCCCATGCCGATCGCGAATCCGAGCGTCTCGAGCGCCACCGCCAGCTGGAGCGGCAGCCAGAGCCGGCGCGCGCGCGCGGCGTCCGGGACCGGCGTGCCGAACCACGCCGGGAACTGCCTCGACGAAACCCCGAAGATCATCATCATCGCGAGGCCGTGGATCTGGAGGTCGCGCAGCGGGAACTGCCACACCTCGACCTGGCGGACCACCTCGGCGGCCGTCGCGGCCGCGACCATCCGGGCGACGTGGAACAGGTCCACGGCCCCGGCGGCGACGAACCACGCGACCGCGGCCGCGATGTAGCGGTCAGCGACGGTCGCGCGCGCGGCCGAGTCGCTCCGCGTCGCGAGCAGCACCGCCGCGAACGTCGCGACGGCCGCGAGCTGCGCCGCCACCCCGGCGACCGCGGCGGGCGCGAAACCGCCGATCTCGTGCAACGGCTCGCCGAGCGCGCGCAGGACGATCCCCGCGGCCAGGAGCGCCCAGGAGGCGAGGACGGCACCGGGCCAACGCAGGCGGACCCGCCAGAAGCGCGGGAACGCCGTGTACGCGAAGCCCATCACGAACATCCCCACCCAGCCGTCGATCTGCGCCTGGGCGTGGGCGTTGATCTCGAAGATCGAGACCGAGGTGAGCGAGCGGTGCGCGGCGATCCGCAGCAGGACGATCGCCCCCCACGTCGCTCCGGCGGAGAGCGTCGCCGCGATCCCGGTCAGGAAGAAGCGCGGGAACGCGTCCAGCTTCGGCGCGACCGCCGGCAGCGCCGGGGCGTGGGCGGTTCGGGGAGCGCCGTCTCCGGCGTCGCGGTGCGAGGCTGCCGCGCGGTTCGCCACGGCGTCAGACGCCCGCCAGGCGGTGGGCCAGCTCGTGGTACCTTTCGTGGACACCCTCCCCGATCTCCTCGGCCTCGACCTTGTCGAACGACCGCGAGATGGCCGCCTGCTCTTCCGGCGCGAGGACGCGGTCGGCCATCGGGAACAGCACGTTGTTCTCCTTGAAGATGTGGTTGCGCAGGAGCTCGACGTACTCGAGCAGCGCGTCGGCGAGCGCGGCCGTCGCCCGGCGGTCGCCGGTGCGGGCGCCGGGAAGCGCTTCCTCGATCGCGCGGATGGCCGCGCGCCCCTGCTCGTGCTCGTGCAGCATCACCGCCACCGGCCCGGCCTCTGGCGGGAACCCCTTCGGGCCGAGCGCCGGGAACAGGTGGCGCTCCTCCTTCGCGTGGTGACAGCGGTCCACGAAGTTCTTGAAGAAGTCCACCATCTCCTCGATCGTCTCCGCGTGGACCTCGCCCCCCTTGCGGATCGCGAGCGCCTCGCGCTCCGCCCCCTGCAGCACCAGTTCCACGATCTTGTGCTCGTGCTTCAACGTTTCGGTGGGTGTCATTCGAATCTCCTTTCAGTTGCCGCCAGGGGCGCCGGAGCCGCCGCCGTGCGCCCCGTGATCATGAGCGGCGGGATGCCCACCGGCGTCCGCGTGCGTGCGCGCGACGAAGTGAATGCAGTCGACGTACGCCTCCACGAAGGCCCGCCCGGCCGCGACGCTGCGGTCGGCCTGGCCGCGGGCCTGCCTGACCCGCTCGAAGCGCGCACGCACGCCGGCCGCGGCCGCATCCCCGACCGCCTTGCTCAGTGCATCCGCCGAGCCGTCGGCGAGCGCTCGGTCGGCCTCCACCAGGCCGGGCTCGACAGCCGTGCCCGCCGGCTTGAGGCCGTCGAACGGCTCGCCCTCGCCCGCCCGGTGCAGCCGCACGAGGGTCTCGAAGAAGTAGGTGTCGGCGAGCGTCCTGGCGTCGGCCCCCAGGCCGCGGACCGCCAGCGTCCGGGTGAACGCCGCCCGGACCGCGCCCTCGTCCGCCGGTCCCACCCACTTGAGCGTCGGGGTGACGTCGCCCTTTTCGATGGCGAGCCGCGCGTCCGCCACCACCGGGCCGTCAACCGTGTCGCAGTGCGCACGCACGGTCCGCGGAAGTGCCGCGGCGGCCAACGCGGCCATTACCACCAGCGTCGTCTTCAGGCTCGGCACGACTCTCATGCCTTTTCCCCTCTCGATCCCGACAGCACGGAGGTCAATTCCTTCACCAGCTGGATCGGCTCCATCCCGTAGCTCGCGGCGGCGTCGCTCACCGTGTCGAACGGCGACATCGCGCAACCCGGGCATGCCATCCCATGGGCGACGAAAACGGCCGTCGTCTGCGGCCAGCGGCGCATGACCTCGGCTACGGTCTGCGAAGCGGCGGGCGCGGTTCGCGTCGTGTCCACCATGCGGGCACGGTAGGCCGCCCGTGTCGGGGCGTCTTTGCGCTGGAGCAACCAGAGACGGGGAAAGGGGAAACGGGAAAGGTCAAACGGAAGACGAAGACAACCGATGGGCCGTAGCTCCGGGACGCCGAGACAGCTCAGATCGGGGGACGATCCTTGTCTTCCCTTTGACCTCTCACCTCTTCCCTCTGCCCCTCTCTTCCGGGAGGTCCTCCGCGATCGCCACCAAGGCGTGAGGGCTCGTCACCACGACCCGCTCGCGCCCGGACTCCAGGATCCCGAGTTCCTCCCACTTCGAGAGGACGCGGCTGACGGTGAAGAGCGTCGTGCCCGTCAGCTCGGCGAGGTTCTGCCGCGAGAGCGGCAGGTCGATGAGCACGCCGCCGTCCACCTTCCGACCCACCTGCCGGACCAGGCGCACGAGGGCGCGCGCGATCCGCTGGGCGACCCGCTCGGTGGCGAGCTCGCGGAAGCGCTCCTGCACCTCGCGCAGCCGCCCGGAGAGCAGTCGCACGGTGTTCACCGCCAGCGCCGGATGGCGCCGGAGCATCTCCTGCACCGCGTCGCGTCCCCACTCGAGCACGGTGGTGGGGCCGACGGCGCGCGCCGTGACCGGGTAGTCGGCGCCCTCGAATATCGCGAGGGCGGCCGTCGCCTCGCCGGGGCCCACGAACCGCAGGATCACCTCGTTGCCGTCCGCGCCGAGCTGCGTCAGCTTGAGCCGGCCCGCCGACACGACGCAGAACCGGTCGGCGGGCTCCCCCTCGCGGAACACCGTCGCGTCGTCCACCAGCCGCCGCTCACGGGCTGCGGCGAGCACGTCGGCGAGGTCGGCCGGGTCCAGGTCCCGGAAGAAGTCGCCGCGCGCGAGCAGCTCGACGAGGTCCGACGGCCGCCGCTTGTCCATGGCGCGACCATGTTGCCACACCGCACACTTGGTAGAAGCACGCGCGAGGAGGACACTTGCGCCCGCGGCGGCCCGGGTGTATG
>JBAIWU010000167.1:0-1531 GCA_037917155.1 Candidatus Eiseniibacteriota bacterium | reverse complement strand
CGGCGCGGGCCGTCGGCGTCGCCGCGCCGCACGCGCGCGGTCGCACGCGCGCGCCACCGCGCGCGGTGGGGAGCCGTCGCGCGGCGCTCGCGGCCGCGCGAATGACAAGCGAGCGTGAGGAGTGCGGGCCGTGCGCGATTCGCGCTTGACCCCGGGCGCGCGAGGGCCGACTAATCGCCCCAACATGGTCCCCAACCTTGCCCGCTTCCCACGCCCGCTGCGGCCGGCGGCCGCCGGACTGCTGGCGCTGCTGCTCCTCGGGCTCGCGGGCGAGGCGCGCGCGCAGTCGGTGCGGCCATGGACGCCGCCGGGGGACTCCCTGGCCCGCATGGCGTACTCGGCGAAGCTGCGCTTCCAGCGCCAGCGCGGCGACTCGGTCGGGGGCGACAACTTCGACGGTTACCAGGTCGTCGCCGACATGGGCCGGCACCTGCTCGCGGCGCTCGGTCGCGACCACTGGCTGCAGGCGCCCGCGATCCAGGCCACGCTCGACTCGCTCGGCCTCGACGTCGAGGTGCGGATCGACCCCACCCTCCAGCATTCGGCGTTCATGCTGGTGCGCAACCCGTTCAAGCGATCCTCGGACGCGGTGGGCTTCCTGTACTGGCTGCGGGGCAGCGAGCTGCGCATGCAGGGGGCGAGCTATCCGCCCGCGCAGGACGTGAAGGTGCGCATCTGGTACACCGGCCGGCCCGAGACGCCCTACGAGGCGATCACGCTCTACCACCGGCGCGCCGAGGGCAGCCCGCTCGTGCTGCGCCTGTACCGGCTCAACGAGGCCGGCGTGCTCTGGAACCTGGTCCAGTACGAGGGGCACGGGCCGGAGTTCGGGCCGCGGAGCGAGGGCGACTTCATGGACGTGAACCACGACGGCCAGCCCGAGGTGGTCGCGTTCCACCTCGTCGAGCCGGACTCGTTCCTGGTGCTGGGCAGCGGCGTGCCGCGGCTCGTCGAGGAGTACATCTACACCGAGCGCCCGGAGGGCTTCGTGCTCCACGACCTGCGCCTGCTGCCGGGCCCGGTCGAGACCGTGAACATGTTCGCCACCCTGCTGATCCAGCACGAGCCCGAGCTGGCGCGCCGGCTGCTCGTGAACCCCGCGACGCTCGACTCCGTGCAGCTCCTCGGCTGGGGCCAGCACCATGGCCGCGGCGCGTGGAACATCGAGTACGGCGAGGACCAGCCGTGGCCGGAGTGGCTCGAGCTGAGGATCTGGCAGGACAAGGGCTGGCAGCGCTGGATCTTCCACTTCTGGATCAAGGACGACCGCTGGGTGATCCGCGACTGGATCCCGGTGCAGCCGGCCGAGAAGCCGAAGACCGCCACGCCCATCCTGATCCCGCCGACGCCCGAGAAGCCGCCGCCGGCGGCGAAGAAGTCGGAGCGCAAGCCGTGAGCCGGGCCCGGCGCCGGTGGCACGGGGCCGCCGCGCTCGCGGCGCTGCTCGCGGCGGGCGCGCTGGCGCCCGGCTGCCAGCGCAAGCCGTCGCTGGTGCCGGCCTCCGCCGATACCTCGGGCGGCAACGTGGACT
>JBAIWU010000166.1:0-5805 GCA_037917155.1 Candidatus Eiseniibacteriota bacterium | reverse complement strand
GGCACGAGCGCCTTGGGGCTCGCGGCGCCGAGGCGGCGCCCGCGCCCGCCCGCGAGCAGGATCCCGAGCACGCGCGCCGGGACCGGGTCGGGCTCGTCTCGGGGTCGCGGCGCGGCGCCGCGGGGCGTGTCCACGCGGGACCTCAGTAGCCGGCCCGCTTGTCGACCACGTTGTGCAGCGGCCGCCCGGCGACGTAGGCGCGCAGGTTGCGTGCGAACACCTCGGTCGCGCGCTCCCAGTAACGGGGCCCGAGCCCGGAGACGTGCGGCGTCGCGATCACCTGCGGCATCGACCAGAGCGGGCTGTCGTCCGCGAGGGGCTCGTGCTCGTAGACGTCGAGCCCCGCGCCGGCGAGCCGCCCGGCCGCGAGCGCGTCGACGAGCGCGGCCTCGTCGACGAGCGCGCCGCGACCCACGTTGATGAGGCGCGCGCCGGGCTTCATGCGCGCGAGCTGGGCAGCGCCGATCAGCCGGTCCGTCTCGGGCGTGTGCGGTGCCGCGAGCACGACCCAGTCCGAGCGCTCGAGCAGCTCCGGCAGCCAGTCGAGGCCCCACTGCGCGTGCGCCGGCGCCGGGTCGGGCGCCGGGTTCCGGCGCACGGCGAGCACCCGCATGCCCATCGCGCGGCACTTCTCCGCGACCGCGCGGCCGATGTGGCCGAAGCCGACGATGCCGACCGTCGCGCCCTGCAGCTCCTCGAAGCCGGGGCCCGCCTGCCACTGCTCGAGCTGCGTCCACTGGCGCCGCGCCTGCGCGTTGCGCGAGAGGTGGAGCTGGCGCGCGAAGGCGAGCATGACGCCCAGGGTGTGCTCCGCGATCGAGAGCGCGTGCAGGCCGCGCGAGCAGGTGAGCGTGACGTCGCTCTCGACCAGCTCGGGGAACAGCATCCACTCGACCCCGGCCGCGGTGGAGTGGATCCAGCGCAGGCGCTTCGCGAGCGCGAAGTTCTCGCGGCGCACCGCGAACCCGAGCACGACGTCGACCTCCGGCAGCAGAGCGTCGGCCTCCGCGCGCGTCCCGGGCGACTCGAAGCGCACGGTCGGGAACTCCGCCGCGAGGCGCTCCATCTGCGCCCGCGGCAGGTTCCAGACGCCGTCGCGGTGCCGGATCCATTCGAGGACGCGGACGTTCTCCATGGACGCATGGTGCCACACGGCCCCTTCGGGCGCGACCGGAGGGCGCCGGGACGCGGCGCGTCGCTTGCGGGCCGCCGGGGCTGCGGGTAATCTCGCGCGTCCGTCACCGGGATCACGAGCATTCCTCAAGGAGGCTGGATGCGCCTGCGCCGTCATATCGCCGCCGCGCCGGCAGCCGTCGCGATGGTCGCCCTGTGCGCGATCGCGGCCGCCGCCGGGCCCCTCGCGAGCCCCACGAACTTCCCCGCGTCGGGACCCTGGTCGCTCGCGCCGGGCGAGTACTACACCGAGCTGTCCGGCAGCAGCTTCTCCACCGCGTCGGCGTTCGACGACGACAGCAAGCGCGCAGCGATCGACGGCAAGGTCGAGCAGCGCGCGTTCCGCACGTACACCGAGCTGGGCTGGAAGCCGCACCTGAGCGTGCAGCTCTCGCTGCCGTTCGTGACCAACGCCGTGCGCGGGGCCGCGTCGGGCTCGGAGACGATGACCGGGCTCGAGGACATCGGGATCGGCCTGCGCTGGAAGCTCGCCAACGGCGCCCACGCCGCGGCCCTGCAGTTCCGCTGGGAGGCGCCGACCGCGTACAACACGCACCTGCCGCTGCCGGTGGGCGACGGGCTGCAGAAGCTCTCGGCGTCGCTGCAGCTCGGCGGCGCGATGGGCCGGCACGCCTTCTGGCAGCTCGGGGGCGGCTACCGCTACGACTACAAGTCGATCGCCTCGCGCCAGAGCGGCACGCTCGCCGCGTCCCCCGGCACGCCCACGCCGGGCGAGCGGGACTGGTCGGACCACGTCACGGTGAACGCGGCGTACGCGTTCTGGCTCGGCGGCCTGCAGGTGGCCGGGCTCTACGGCGGCGACTTCCCGGTCTCGACCGGCCGCGGCTACGAGATCATGGCCCATGCCGCCGGCCCGCGCTTCACGTACCGCGTGGACGAGCGGCTCGACACGTTCGCCGGCTCGTGGCACACGCCCGCCGGGCGCAACACACCGCACCTCGACGAGTACTACGCCGGCGTCGCCTGGAAGCTCACGAAGCTGAACCGGCTTCAGGGCTTCCTCGGGGGCGACAAGCGTCCCTGACGTGACGTGACCGCGGCGGCGCGGCCCCCGCGGGCCGCGCCGCCGCGGGGGGAGCTGCCATTTCTCGATCGCTCGCGCGACTGCTCCGCCTCGCCCGCCCCTACCGCGGGGGCCTGCTGTGGGGCGTGCTCTGCGTCGCCTCCGCGAACGTCATCGCCCTCGCGCAGCCGCAGGTGCTGCGCTTCGCGGTCGACGACCTCTACCGCGGCGTCACCGCAGCCAAGCTCGGCCGCTACGCGCTGATCCTGTTCGGCATCGCCGTGGGCGCCGGGCTGTTCAAGTACGCGATGCGGCAGCTCATCATCGCCATCTCGCGGCGGCTCGAGTACGACCTGCGCAACCGGCTGTTCGAGCACCTGCAGACGCTGCCGCTGCCGTGGTTCCAGGAGCACCGCACGGGCGAGATCATGTCGATCGCGACGAACGACATGTCGGCCGTGCGCAACATGCTCGGGCCGGGCGTCATGTACACGGTCAACACCCTCACCGTCGGGGTCGTGTCGATCGCGTTCATGCTCGCGATCAGCCCGCGGCTCACGCTCTACTCCCTGCTGCCGCTGCCGCTCGTCTCGCTCTCGGTGTGGTGGTTCGGCGACCGGATCCACCGCCGGTTCCAGCAGGTGCAGGAGCGCTTCGCGCGCCTCTCGGCGCACGTGCAGGAGAACCTCGGCGGCATGCGCGTTGTGCGCGCCTTCGTCGCCGAGCGCTCCGAGACCGGGCGCTTCGACGCGCTCAACGCCGAGTACCGCGAGGACAACCTCCGGCTCATCCGAACCTCGGGTTTCTTCTCGCCCTCGCTGTCGTTCTTCTCCGGGCTGGGCGCCCTGCTCGCGCTCTGGGTGGGCGGCCGCGAGACCGTGGCGGGCCACATCACGCTGGGCCAGTTCGTCGCATTCACCGTGTACCTCGGGATGCTGAACTGGCCCATGGTGGCGCTCGGCTGGGTGATCAACATCTTCCAGCGCGGGCTCGCCTCGTTCGCGCGCATCAACGCGCTGCTCGACGAGGTGCCTTCGATCGCGAGCCCGCCCGGCGCGGTCGCGGGCGGTTCGCCCGCGCGCGGCGAGCTGGAGTTCCGCGACCTCACGTTCACCTACCCCGGGGCGTCGACGCCGGCGCTGCGCGACGTGTCGTTCCGCGTGCCGGCGGGCGCCACGGTGGCGCTCGTCGGGCGCACGGGCTCGGGCAAGAGCACCGTGCTGTCGCTGCTGCCGCGGCTGTTCGACCCGCCGCCGGGGACGGTGCTGCTCGACGGCGTCGACGTGCGCGCGTTCGACCTCGCGTGGCTGCGCGCGCAGCTCGCGGTCGTGCCGCAGGAGCCGTTCCTCTTCTCGGCCACGATCTCGGAGAACCTCGCCTACGGCGTGCCGGTCGAGGAGGACCGCGCCATCCGCGAGGCGGCGCGGACCGCGCACCTCGACGGGGACATCGAGGGCTTCCCCGACCGCTGGTCGACGCGCGTCGGCGAGCGCGGCATCACCCTCTCGGGCGGACAGAAGCAGCGCGCGACCATCGCCCGCGCCCTGCTCCGCGGCGCACCGGTGCTGCTGCTCGACGACTGCCTCTCGAGCGTCGACACGCACACGGAGGAGGCGATCCTCGGCGGCCTGCGCGGCGAGATGCGCCGGCGCACGACGCTGATCGTGTCGCACCGCGTCAGCACGGTGCGCGACGCCGACCTCATCCTCGTGCTCGAGGACGGGGCGATCGTCGAGCGCGGCCGGCACGACGAGCTGCTGGGGCTGGGCGGCCGCTACGCGGCGCTCCACCGCGCGCAACAGCTCGAAGAGGAGATCGAGGCGTCGTGACCGAGCACGACGAGGAGCTCGGCCGGGCGTACGACCACCGCCTGATGCGGCGGCTCACGGCCTACCTGTCGCCGTACCGCGGCCAGGTGGCGATCGCCGTGGTGGTCACGCTGGGCCAGGCGGCGGTCCAGCTCGCGTTCCCGTGGCTGACCAAGGAGGCCATCGACCTCGGCATCCGGCACCGCGACGTCTACACGCTCGACCGCATCGCCCTGCTCTACCTCGCCGCCCTGCTCGCGGCGCTCGTGCTGGGCTATGCGCAGGCGCAGGTCATGCAGCACGTCGGCCAGAACATCATGCGCGACCTGCGCACGTCGCTGTTCCGCCACCTGCAGCGGCTGCCGGTGCCGTTCTACGACCGCAACCCGATCGGGCGGCTCATGACGCGCGTCACGAACGACGTCGACGTGCTCAACGAGCTGTTCACCTCGGGTGTCGACGCCCTGTTCGGCGACGTGTTCATGCTGGTCGGCATCGTCATCGCGATGGCGCGCCTCAACGTCGAGCTGCTGGCGGTGACGTTCTCCGTGCTGCCGCTCATCTTCCTCGTCACGCTCACGTTCCGGGTGCGCGTGCGGCGCGTGTTCCGCGACGTGCGCACGTGGCTGGCGCGCATGAACGCGTTCCTCAACGAGAACCTCTCGGGCATGAGCACCGTGCAGATCCTGGGCCGCGAGGCCCGCAATGCCGGGCAGTTCCGCGACATCAACGCCCACCATCGCGACGCCAACCTGCTCGCGAACACGTACCATGCCGTGTTCTTCCCGCTGCTCGAGCTCGTCAGCGCGATCGCGCTGGCGCTGATCGTCTGGTACGGCGGCCGCCAGGTCATGTGGACCGGCATCACGCTCGGCACGCTGGTCGCGTTCATCCAGTACACGCAGCGCTTCTTCCGCCCCATCTCGGACCTGTCCGAGAAGTACGGCATCCTCCAGCAGGCCATGGCGTCGTCCGAGCGGATCTTCGCGCTGCTCGACACGCCCGCCGACGTCGCGGCGGTCTCGCCCGACGCGCCCCTGGCGGCGCCGGCGCTCCCGCCCCGCGGCGACGGACGGCGCGGCGCGAGGATCGAGTTCGATCGCGTGTGGTTCGCGTACGACGGCGAGCACTGGGTGCTCGAGGACGTCTCGTTCACGATCGAGGCCGGCGAGAAGCTCGCGCTCGTCGGCGCGACCGGCTCGGGCAAGACCACGCTCACGAGCCTGCTGCTGCGCTTCTACGCGCCCCAGCGCGGGGCGATCCGCGTGGACGGCGTGCCGCTCGAGCGCTGGGAGGCGGGCGCGCTGCGACGGCGCATCGGGCTCGTGCTGCAGGACGTCTTCCTGTTCAGCGGCAGCGTCGCGGAGAACCTGCGCATGGGCGATGTGGCGCTCGACGAGGACCGCCTGCGCGCCGCGGCCCGCGAGGTGCACGCGCACGGCTTCATCGAGCGGCTGCCCGAGGGCTGGCACGCCCCGCTGCGCGAGCGCGGCGCCACGCTCTCGGCGGGCCAGAAGCAGCTCCTCTCGTTCGCGCGTGCGCTGGGGCGCGATCCCGACCTGCTCATCCTCGACGAGGCGACCTCGAGCGTCGACACGCACACCGAGCGCCTCATCCAGGGCGCGCTCAAGCGCCTCATGCAGGGCCGGACGAGCCTGGTGATCGCCCACCGGCTCTCGACGATCCAGGACGTCGACCGCATCGTCGTGCTGCACCACGGTCGCGTGCGCGAGATCGGCACGCACGCCGAGCTCATGGCGCGCGGCGGGCTGTACTGGCGGCTCTACCAGCTCCAGTTCC
>JBAIWU010000165.1:0-2991 GCA_037917155.1 Candidatus Eiseniibacteriota bacterium | reverse complement strand
GGTTGCCGTCGCCGTTCAGGTCCTCGATCGAGACCGAGAACGTGCCGGCCCCGGCCGGGTAGTCGGTCTTCGCCCCGAAGGCCCCGGCGCCGTCGCCGATCAGCACGGACACCGAATTGCCGGCATTATTGGCGACCGCGAGATCCGGTTTGCCGTCGCCGTCCAGGTCCCCGATCGCCACCCGAATCGGGTACGCCCCGGTAAAGTAGTCCGTGCGACTGAACGCGCCCGCACCGTTGCCGAGGAGGACCGAGACGAGGCCGACGCCCGAGTCGGCCGTGATCAGATCCAGCAGTCCGTCGTTGTTCACGTCGCCCAGGGCCACGCCCCACGGACCGGCGGGGAGTCCGTAGTCGGTCTTCGCCCCGAAACCGCCAGCGCCGTCGCCGAGGATGATCGACACCGTATTGGACGTATTGTTGGTCACCGCGAGGTCCGGATTGCCGTCGCCGTTCAGGTCGCCGATCGCCACCGCGATCGGGGCGGTCCCCGCGGTCAGGTTCGTCGCGGGCCCGAAACCCCCGCTGCCGTTGCCCGGCAGCACCGACACGGTGCCCGCGCCGTAGTTCGCCGTGACCAGATCGACTTCGCCGTCGCCGTTGAGGTCAGCGAGCGCAACGCCCCACGGATTGGAACCGGTCGCGTAGAACGTGCCCGCTCCGAAGCCGCCGGTGCCGTCGCCAAGGAACACCGTCACGCCGTTCCCGTTGAAATTGCTCACGACGAAGTCGGGCTTGCCGTCGCCGTTCAGGTCGCCGACCGCCACCGTGGTCGGACCCTGGCCGGCCGCGAGGTCGGTCCGTACCCCGAAGCCGCCGGTCCCGTTGCCCAGCCACACCGAGACGGTGTTCGAGTTGAAATTGGCCACGAGCAGATCGGGCTTGCCGTCACCGTTGAGGTCCGCGACGGTGGTCCAGTTGGGGCCGCTCTGTGTCGGCAGGTTGAAGCTCGTGCCAGGGTTGAAGGCGGCTGGCGCGGTCACCGGGATGAGGATCGCGACGGTCGGGAGCAGGTAACGCAGGACGACGGACGGGATGGATTGCGTCCGGACGGACATGGGACGATCCTTTCTTCGCGGATGGAGCGCGAGACAGGAACGTGGGCAAGGGAGCCGGCTGCGGACGGTGGGGCACCGGAGACCGATGCGTCCGAGAGAATCGATTCTTTCAAGCGCCGGCCGCCCCGGTCAAGGAATTCACAGGGCCGGTCACATGCTGCGGTGAGGGGTCGATGCCTACGTCCCCAGCAGCGTCCCCACCGCGCTCCGCCAGCGCGCGTACTCGGCCTCGCGCCAGCGCGCGTCGCGCTTCGGCCTGAACTCGCGCTGGAGGCGACGGGCGTGGGCCAGCTCCGCTTGCGAGCGCCAGAAGCCGGTCGCGAGGCCGGCCAGCAGCGCGGCGCCCAGAGCGGTCGTCTCGATCACGCGCGGGCGGCGCACGGGCACGCCGAGCAGGTCGGCCTGGTACTGCATGAGCCAGTCGTTGGCGACCGCGCCGCCGTCGACCTGCAGCGCGCGCACGCGCGAGCCCGCGTCGCGCGCCATCGCCTCGACGAGGTCGCGGCTCTGGAACGCGAGCGACTCGAGCGCCGCGCGCACGACGTGCGCGCGCGTCGTGCCGCGCGTCAGCCCCAGCAGCGCGCCCCGCACGTCCGCGCGCCAGTAGGGCGCGCCCAGGCCCGCGAACGCCGGCACCATCACCACGCCGCCCGCGTCCCGCACCGAGCGCGCCATCGACTCGCTCGCCGCGGCGTCGTCGAGGAGCCCCAGCCCGTCGCGCAGCCACTGGATCGCCGCGCCGGCCACGAACACGCTGCCCTCGAGCGCGTACGCCGCCTCGCCGCGCGGGCCGCACGCCACCGTCGTGAGCAGCCCCGCGCGCGAGCGCACCGGGTGCGCGCCCGTGTGGAGCAGCAGGAAGCAGCCCGTGCCGTACGTGTTCTTGGATTGCCCGGGGCGCACGCACCCCTGGCCGAACAGCGCCGCCTGCTGGTCACCCGCGACGCCCGCGACCGGCACGCCGTCGGGCACGAGCCGCGCGCCCCGCGTGCGGCCGAAATCGCCGGCCGACGGGCGCACCTGCGGCAGCACGTTCGCGGGCACGCCGAAGCGCTTCAGCAGCGCGGGCTCGAAGCGGCGCGAGCGCAGGCCGAAGAGCATCGTGCGCGAGGCGTTCGTGGGATCGGTCGCGTGCACGACGCCGCCCGTCAGCTTCCACACCACCCAGCTGTCGACCGTGCCGAACGCCAGCCGGCCGCGGCGCGCGAGCGCGCGGGCGCGTGCGTGGTGCGCGAGCAGCCACTCGAGCTTGGTCGCCGAGAAGTACGGATCGCACACGAGCCCCGTCGCCTCGCGGATCGCCGCGCCCGAGCGCCGGCGCAGCTCGTCGCAGCGCGCCGCCGTGCGGCGGTCCTGCCACACGATCGCGTTCGCGACCGGCTCGCCCGTGCGGCGGTCCCAGAGCAGCGTCGTCTCGCGCTGGTTGGTCACGCCGATCGCGGCGACGCGCGTGCGCGGCACCTTCGCGGCGGCCAGCGCACGGCCGCCCGCGGCGAGCACGCCCGCCCAGATCGCATCCGGGTCGTGCTCGACCCAGCCCGGGTGCGGGAAGTGCTGCGGCAGCTCCGCGTAGCCGCGGCCGCGCACGCGGCCGGCGCGGTCGATCAGCAGCGCGGTCGTGCCGGTGGTGCCCTGGTCGATGGCGAGGATCAGCGCGTCCCGTGACATCCGTCCTCCCTGGCGGCCGCGCGCGGCGCGCGCGTCACGCTTCCTCGAGCGCCCGCGCGATGAGCGCCTGCTCGTCGCGCACGGCGGCCTCGTAGCGATCGATCTCCTCGCGCACGCGCTCCGGGCTCCAGCCGAGCCGCCGGCCCATCGCGTCGGCGACCGCGGGCGCCACGGCGAGGCCGCGGTCGTCGTCGAGCCAGTAGGTGCTGCGCCGCCGCAGCGCGTCCTCGAGCGTGCGCGCCCATTCCTGCTCGGCGGCGCGCGCG
>JBAIWU010000164.1:0-2441 GCA_037917155.1 Candidatus Eiseniibacteriota bacterium | reverse complement strand
CGCCCACCTCGATCCGGCCATCGAGGTCACGCTTGAGCTCGCGTATCACCGCCTCGAAATCATCGCCGACCAGCGTCGCGTTCGGGCCGACGGACGTCAGCGAACGCGACACCACCCATTTCGGCTGGAGTCGCCACGCCGCCGCGAAGTCGCGTTCCGGCGCGTCCGATCCGGGATGTTCCTCGTCCCAGTAGCGCATCACCTCGTACAGGCCGCGCCCGTAGATGCTGCCGGCGAGGCTGCGCGTCTGCTCGACGAAGTGTTCGAACAGCGCGGCCCCGGGGGGCGCGAACGCCTCGTGGTTCACGTAGCCGTCCAGAGACATGTTCATTCCGAAGACGAGCGTCGCCATCCCCTGCCCCTGGAGGTTCTCGCCAGTCCCTCGGGCCCTCCGCGTGCGGCCTTCCCCGGGCCGGGCCTGGCGCCGCGCGTCAGCGCACCTTGTCGCGGATCTCCTGCGTGATGCGTGCGACGAACTGCTCGCGCGGCATCGTGCCGAGGTCGCCGTGGCCCTTGCGCCGCGGCGCGCAGGTGCCGGCCTCGGCGTCGCGCGGACCCACGACGACCATGTAGGGCACCTTCTGCAGCTCGGCGTCGCGGATCTTGGCGCCGAGCTTCTCGTCGCGCGTGTCGACCTCGACGCGCACGCCGGCGGCCTTGAGCATCGCCTCGGTCGCGTGCGCGTAGTCGAACGCCCGCGGGTGCACGGGCACGATCATCACCTGCGTCGGCGCGACCCAGACCGGGAACTCGCCGCCCGTGTGCTCGATGAAGATGCCCACGAAGCGCTCGAGCGAGCCGTAGAGCGCGCGGTGCAGCATGATGACCTCGTGCTCCTGCCCGTCCGCGGCGGTGTAGACGACGCCGAAGCGCTTGGGCAGGTTGAGGTCGACCTGGATCGTCGGGCACTGCCACTCGCGGCCGATCGCGTCGCGCAGCTTCACTTCGATCTTGGGCGCGTAGAACGCGCCGCCGCCCTCGTCGATCTCGTACGGCAGCCCGCGGTGTTCGAGCGCCTGGCGCAGCGCGTTCGTCGCGAACTCCCACTCCGCGTCGGAGCCGAGGTACTTCTCCTTCGGGCGGGTCGCGAGGTAGCAGTGGTACTCGTAGCCGCAGGTCGTGAGCAGCAGGTCCATGAGCTGCAGGACGCCCTCGATCTCGGACTGGAGCTGCTCCGGCGTGCAGAAGATGTGCGAGTCGTCCTGCGTGAAGCCGCGCACCCGCTCCATGCCGTGCAGCACGCCGCTGCGCTCGTAGCGGTAGACCGTGCCCAGCTCGGCGAACCGCAGCGGCAGCTCGCGGTAGCTGTGCTTGCGGCTCTTGTAGATCATGATGTGGTTCGGGCAGTTCATCGGCTTGGCGCGGTACGCCTGCTCGTCGATCTGCATCGGCGAGTACATGATGTCGCCGTAGTTCTGCAGGTGCCCGGAGATCTCGTAGAGCTTCTCGCTCGCGATGTGCGGCGTGTAGACGAGCTGGTAGCCGGCCTTGAGGTGCTCGTCCTTCCAGAAGGTCTCGAGCACGTGGCGCACCATGCCCAGCCGGGGGTGCCAGTGCACGAGCCCCGCCCCCACCTCCTCGTGGATCGAGAACAGGTCGAGCTCGCGCCCCAGCCGCCGGTGGTCGCGCTTGAGCGACTCCTCGATGCGCTTGAGGTACTCGTCCAGCTCCGCCTGTGTCGGGAACGCGGTGCCGTAGATGCGCTGGAGCATCTCGTTCTTCTCGGAGCCCAGCCAGTAGGCGCCGGCGACGTGCGTGAGCTTGAACGCCTTCACCTGCCCCGTGCTCGCGACGTGCGGGCCGCGGCACAGGTCGAGGAAGCGGCCGTTCTGGTACGTGGTGACCTTCGCGTCCTCGGGGATCTGCGAGAGGAAGTGGAGCTTGTACTTTTCACCCTGCCAGATCCTCGCCGCCTCGTCGCGGCTGCGCTCGGCGTACTCGAACGGCTGGTCGGCCGCGATCACCTCGCGCATGCGCGCCTCGATCCGCTCGAGGTCCTCGGGCGTGAACGGCGTCGGCTTCGCGAAGTCATAGTAGAAGCCGTCCTCGACGGGGGGGCCGCCCGCGACCTTCACCTCGGGAAAGAGCTCCGTGACCGCGGTCGCGAGGACGTGCGCCGCCGAGTGGCGCAGGCGGTAGAGCGACTCCCCCCCCGGATAGCGGGACAGGTCGGGACCGGCGGACATCGCGGACTGCGACATGGCGGGGCCTTTCGTGGACCGGCGGGCCGGAAGCGAAAAAGGGCGGCGCGCCGGCGGACGGCGTGCGCGCCCATATAAAGAAGTGGTGGGCGATACTGGACTTGAACCAGTGACCCCTTGCTTGTCGAGCAAGTGCTCTACCAGCTGAGCTAATCGCCCTCGGGGCCGCGGAGTTAATCGTAACCGCGTCCACGCGTCAAGCCGGGTGGCGCGACGGCTGGCGATTCGGCGCCGCGCGTG
>JBAIWU010000163.1:0-8445 GCA_037917155.1 Candidatus Eiseniibacteriota bacterium | reverse complement strand
GGTGGCGGTCGGGGACCTGAACGGGGACGGCAAGGTCGACCTCGCGACCGCGAACTACTCGTCCAACAGCGTGTCGGTGCTGCTGGGCAACGGCGATGGCAGCTTCGGCCCTGCGGCCTTCCTGAGCGCCGGGACCGGTCCGACCGGGGTGGCGATCGGCGACCTGAACGGCGACGGAAGCCCGGACCTCGCGGTGACCAACAACGGGTCCAACACGGTGTCGATCTTCCTCGGCAACGGCGCCGGTGGCTTCGGGGCGAAGACCGACTTCGCGCTCCCCGCCGCTCCATGGGGCGTGGCCATGAGCGACGTGAACAACGATGGCCTGCTCGACCTGGTCACGGCCGACTCGGGGGCCAACCTGGTCTCGGTCCTGCTCGGCAACGGCGCGGGCGGGTTCGGTCCCCGCACGGACTACGCGACCGGAGCCTACCCGGTCCGCGTGGCGATCGGCGACCTGGACGGCGACGGCAAGCCCGACCTCGCCGTCGCCAACTGGGCCGGGAATTCGGTGTCCGTGCTGATCGGCGACGGCACCGGGGCCTTCGGGGCGAAGACCGACTACCCGGCCGGGGCCGGCACGTTCTCGGTCTCGATCGAGGACCTGAACGGCGACGGCAACCGCGACCTGGTCCTGTCGAACGCGAACGACAACACGCTCACGGTCACGCTCGGTAACGGCACGGGCGGGTTCGGACCGCGCACCAGCTTCGGGGTCGGAACCGGGGCCCAGCCCGCCTGGGTGGCGGTCGGGGACCTGAACGGCGACGGCAAGCTCGACCTCGCGACCGCGGATCACGGGTCCAACCGCGTGTCCGTGCTGCTGGGTACGGGCACCGGGAGCTTCGGGCTTCCCGCCGTCTACGGAACCGGCCTCGCCCCCCAGTTCGTGGCGATCGGGGACCTGAACGGCGACGGCCAGCCCGACCTGGTGACGACCAACGCCAGCAACGTGACGGTGCTGCTGAACGGCGGCGCCGGCTCCTTCGTCTTTCAGTCCAACTACGTGGTCGGAACCAGCCCCGTCTCGGTGGCGATCGGCGACGTGAACGGCGACGGCAAGCCCGACCTCGCGGTGGCAAATTACGGGTCCAACAACGTGTCCGTGCTGCTGGGCACGGGCACCGGGAGCTTCGGCCCCCCGACGTCCTTCGTCACCGGAACCACTCCCAGGTCGGTGGCGATCGCGGACCTGAACGGCGACGGCAAGCCGGACCTCGTGGTGGCGAACTACGGCTCCAGCACCGTGTCGGTGCTGCTGGGCACCGGCACCGGCTCGTTCGGCGCGAAGACCGACTTCACGACGGGCACCGGTCCGCAGTCGGTGGCGATCGGGGACCTGAACGGCGACGGCAAGCCCGACCTCGCGGTGGCGAACTCCGGTTCCAACTCGGTATCGATCCTGCTGGGCACCGGCACCGGCTCCTTCGGCGCCAGGACAGACTTCACGACCGGCAACCACCCCACGGCGGTTGCGATCGGGGATCTGAACGCCGACGGCCGGCCCGATCTGGCGGTCGCGAACGCCTTCAGCGGCACCGTCTCCGTCCTGTTGGGCGACGGCGCCGGATCGTTCAGCCCGAAGACGGACTACGCCAGCGTGGGCTCCTCGATCGCCATCGGGGACCTGAATGGCGATGGCCGGCCCGACCTGGCGGCGGTCGACGGCGGCAACAGCGCCGCGTTGGTGCTGCTGGCTCTCGAGCCCACGCGAGCGAAGCTCTCCGTGCAAAGCCCCGGGGTCGTCGGCGTGGCCTTCCCGCGCACCGCCACGGTCACCGTGCCCGCGCCCGGGACCGGTCCGGCCACCGGAACGGTGCGGTTCTTCGACGGCACCACGCTGGTCGGATCCGCCCCGTTGAGCAGCGGCACCACGACGCTGGCGCTGCCGGGGCTGTCGCAAGGCAACCATTCGCTCACGGCCGTCTACGGCGGGGATGCCGCGCACTTCGGCAGCATCTCGCCCGTGGTCGTCCAGCGGGAGGCCGCGACGGCGGCGGCGGTGTCCGCCGGCATCACGGACGTGCCGAACGACCAGGGCAAGCAGGTGCGGCTCCTCTTCACCCGCAGCCCGCTCGATTTCGCCGGCTCGCCCACGCCGGTCCTCGGCTACCAGGTCTACCGCCGGCAGATCGTGGTCGGCGCGGCCGCGCGGCCCGCGGCGCCGGTCTTCGGCGTCCATCCGGCCCAGGCCGAATTGCTCGGGTGGGACTACCTGCTGACCGTGCCGGCCCGCGGCGACAGCTTCTACCAGGTGGTGGCGCCCACCCTGGTCGATTCGAACTCCACCGGGATCCACCGCACCGCGTTCTTCCTGAGCGCGACCACGGCGACGCCCACGACCTACTACGACTCCGCGGCCGACTCCGGCTACTCGGTGGACAACATCCCGCCCGTTCCGCCCGCGCCGTTCACGGCGGCCTACACCGCGGGAGCCACCGACCTGCACTGGGGCGCCAACAGCGAGCCCGACTTCTGGTACTACAAGCTCTACCGCGGCAGCAGCAGCACGTTCACGCCGGGGCCCGGCAACCTGATCGCGAGCCAGCGCGACACCGGCTACGTGGACGCCGGACCCGCGGGCTCGTACTACAAGCTCTCGGCCGTGGACCTCGACGGCAACGAGAGCGGCTACTCGCTGGTGACGCCGTCGACCACCACGGGCGTGGACGGCGCCGGCGTGCCGCGCGTCGTGTTCCTGGCCCCGCCGAGTCCCAACCCCGCCCGTGCCGGCGCGGTCCTGCGCTTCGGCCTGCCGCGGGATGCGGCCGTGTCGCTGCGCGTCTACGACGTGAACGGCCGGCTGGTCCGCGAGCTGGCGGGCGGCCGCGTTTCCGCCGGCGCGCACACCCTCGCGTGGGACCTCCGCGACGCGTCGGGGACGCCGGCGAGCGCCGGGATGTTCTTCGTGCGGCTCCAGGCCGACGGCGTGACGCGCGAGCAGCGATTCGCCGTGCTGCGCTAGCGCGAGGCGGCGCGTGACGAAGGGCCCGCCGGCCGGCGGGCCCTTCGCAAGCCGCGCGTCACCCCCGTTCCGCCCGCTCCACCACCTTCCGCCGCCACTCGGGCGACAGCGCCTCGCAGGCGGCGAGCGCGCGCAGGGCGGCGGCATCGCGCTCGGCGCCGATGCGCAGGCGGAAGACGCGGGCCACGTTCCAGTGCGGGTGCGGCCGCTCCTGGAGCTCGAGCGACTCGCCGCGCGCCAGCGTGCCCTCGCGCGCCACGCGCAGGTACCAGCCCGTGCGCGCGCTGTCGATCGCGCGCTGCATCAGGTCCGGCACGTTCCAGCGTCGCGAGATCGCCGCGCACGGTCCGCGCGGCTGCGAGACGACGAGGCGCACGCCCACGGTCGCCCACACGTCGCCGATGCACACGTCGGACTCGTCCGGGCCCTCGAGCGTGAGGTTCTCGCCGAAGCCGCCCGGGCCCATCGCCGCCAGCGCCGGGTCCTCGCGCCAGGCCGCGTAATGCGACGCCGCGTACGCGAGCACCGCCATCTGGACGCCGCCGTGCACGGCGCGGTCCGCCTGCTCGTCGCCCTCGAGCCCGAGCGCGGTCACGCGCGCCGGGCCCGGCAGCTCGTCCTTCCAGTACGCGGTGCGCCACGTGCGCTGCGCGTGCCGGTCCCAGTCGGGCCGGGGCCACTCGCGCGCGCGTCCCGCCCGCACCGACACGATCCTCGCCTCGCTCATGTCACACCACCAGCACGGCGTCGAGCCACGCGACCAGGAGCGCGACGACCTCCTCGCGCCCGACGTCGTTGAAGATCTCGTGGTAGCGGTCCGCGAGCGTCTCGAACCGCAGCACGCCGTGCGCGGCGGCGGCGGCGAACTCCAGCGCGCCCTTGGGGTCCGCCAGCCGGTCGGACATGCCCTGCATCAGCAGCGTCGGCACCTGCAGCGAGCGCGCGTCGCGCAGGCAGCGCTGGCGCGCCTCGTTGAACGCGAAGTAGAGCCGCGGGCTGATCTTGCCGTGCACGCGCGGATCCTCGTCGTAGAGCCGGCGGACCTCGGGGTCGCGCGAGATGCCCGACACGTCGAGCCCATGGGGGAAACCCGACGAGGGCGCGGTGGCGCGCGCCACGTTCGCCAGCGCGAGCTTCCACCACGGCGGGATCGCGCTCGCCAGGGCCGGCGCGCTCAGAACGAGCGCGTGCAGCCCGCGCGGGTGCGCGAGCGCGTGGTCGAGCGCGATGATGGCGCCCAGGCTGTGGCCGAGCAGGACGTGCGGCAGGTCGTAGGGCTGGTCGGGCAGGCCGCGCGTCGCCGTGAACATGGCCGGGATGACCTGGTCGCGCACGACGTTCCACGACGGGATGTCGCCGCGCGGCCCCGGCGCGTCACCGTGCCCGGGCAGGTCGAGCGCGACCACCGTGCAGCGCGCCCGCGCGACGAGGTCGCTGGCGAGCGCGGGGTAGCGCGCGCCGGGCTCGCCGATGCCGTGCACGATCGCGACCAGCGCGCGTGGCCGCGCGGCGCACCAGACGCGGCCGGGGAGCGTGGTGGCGCGGTCGACCCGAACCTCGATCCCGATCGCCGCAACTGTCCCCTGCGCGGGATTCATCGGCTCGAGGAGGCGTCCTCGTCGTCGTCGCCCTCGTCGTGGTCGCCGTCGCTGCCGGAGTCCTCGCCGTTCTCGCCCTCGTCGTCGTCCTCGGTCTCGATCACGAAGTCGTCGCCGCCCGGGAACGAGCGGAAGACGAGCTCGGTGGACGCGAACGTCGAGCCGGTGTTCTTGACCAGCATGACGACCTGATCGAACAGGCTGGGCAGGTCGTCCGTCGCGAGCGTGGCCATGGGGTGCACGACCACGGACCACAGCTCGTTCCCGCGCATCGCGTAGCGGGCGTCGAGCGCGCGGTCGTAGTTCGCCTGCAGCAGGACGTGGAGCAGCTCGGCGTCGAGCTCCTCGACGACGCCGATGGGGGCCATGATCCGCATGCGGTCGTGCGCGTCGTCGCAGAAGACGAAGACGGGAATCTCGTTGCGGGTGCCGCGCCAGAACCCGGGCTGGCCTTCCAGGTCGGTGAGATAGGAATCCAGCAGCTTGCCCATCGCTTGGGTCGTCATGAGATGGGGCATCTTGAGGCAACCGGCCCGCAAACGCACGCTCGAATTTGCCGCCGGGCGAAGACTGCACCCGCGCGCTGGACGTGCGGCGGCCCGCGCGGCACCCTTCACCGCGCTTCCCCCGCCGTTCGAGGAGGGCCGCATGAACGTGCGACTGTGTGTGCTCGGAGCGTGGATCGCCGCGCTTCCCGTCGCGATCGACCTGCCCGCGTCCCCGGACTCGGCCGCCGCCCGCCGCGGCGAGACCCGCCTCGAGGCGATGGCCGGCCGCGGGCAGTTCAGCGTCATCACGCGCGGCTGCGAAGGGCAGATCCTGAGCGAGATCCAGGAGCAGGTCGACGGCGGCGGCCTCGCGCTCGAGCACCGCTTCCCGCAGGACTGGGTCGTCGGCGTGCGTGGCGGCACGCTGCGCACGAGCGTGCGCGGTGTGAGCGGCTCCGCGCCCGCCGTCTCCGGCGGCGAGCTGACGACGCGCTACGTCAATCCGTATGCCGCATACGAAGGCGGGTTCGCCGGTGTCGGTGCCGGCTGGCTCGACGCGAACCAGCCCTTTCCGCTGCCGGGCGAGTCGTGGTTCGAGCCGCGCTGGAGCGGCCACGTGCGGCTCGGCGGGCCGGAGATCAACGTCTCGGCGCGGTTCATGGAGGACGTGCCGCTCCAGGCCGGCTCGTACCTGAGCCTCGAGGCCGGCGTCCGGCCGCACGAGAACGTGGAGCTCGGGTTCGGCCCCGGGCTGCTCGGGCCGTTCGACGGCGCCATGCTCGGCGTGCGCGGCCGATGGTGGATCACGCGCGAGGCGGCGCTGCAGGCGCGCGCGGGGCTGGGCTCGCACGGCCAGTACTGGGTCGCCGCCGGCGCCCGCCTGCGCGCGCCCGATCCGCTCCGGCGCCGCTGAGCGGGGGTTTGAGGCCCGGGGGCCGCGTCGCTAGACTGCCTCACGCCGCGCACCCGCGTCCCCCTCCCCGGAGCCACATGCCGCCCACGCCCGAAGAACACCGGCCCACGCCGCGCATCATCGTGCCCGGCGCCGAGCCCCCGCCCGCCGAGACGCCGCGCATCATCCTGCCGCCCGGCGCGGTGCGCGAGAGCGCCAACGAGCTGCCGGAGTACCCGCGGCTGCGGCGGCTCATGATCCTGCCGGTGCGCGACGGCGAGCGCGAGCTGCTGCTCGTGCAGGACCCCATGGGCCTCATCGAGGGCCGGCCCAGGCTCGGCCTCGAGGCGCTCGCGATCCTGCAGCTGCTCGACGGCACCGTCTCGCTCACGGACATCAGCGCCGCGTTCATGCAGGAGAGCAAGGACCTGCGCGTGGGCAACAGGGTGCGCGACTTCATCGCCGAGCTCGACGAGATGCTCATGCTCGAGTCGCCGCGCTTCGAGCACGCGCTCGCGGCGGCGCGCGCGGACTACCACCGGCTCGAGATCCGGCCGTCGGCGCTCGAGGGCATCTCCTACCCCGCCGATCCCGCCGAGCTCGAGCGCTTCCTCGACGGGCACTTCGAGGCCGCGGCGGCCATGCGCGCCGAGCGCGGCGAGCCGGTCGCCGCGCCCGACGCGACGCCGCGCGCCCTGCTCGCGCCCCACCTCGACCCGCGCCGCGAGGGCGCCCTGATCGCGCGCGCGTTCCTCGAGCTGGGCGCATCGCCCCCCGGGCCGCTGCGCGTCGTCGTGTTCGGCACCGGGCACAACCTGACCGGCGAGTTCTTCGCGCTCACGCGGAAGCACTTCCAGACGCCGCTGGGCAAGGTCCCATGCGACACCGCGTTCGTCGACCGCGTCGCCGCGACGCTCGGCGAGGCGGCGTACCGCGGCGAGCTCGCGCACCGCGACGAGCACTCGATCGAGTTCGAAGTCCTCTACCTGCAGCGCCGCCTCGGGGGCCGGCCGTTCACGATCGTGCCGATCCTCGCGGGCGGCTTCTACCACCTGCTCGACGACGGCCGCACGCCGCGCGAGGACGCCGCGGTCGAGGCGCTGATCGAGGCGGTGCGCGAGGCCGAGGCGGCGCTGGGCGGCACGACGGTGTACGTCGCGGGCGTCGACTTCTCGCACGTGGGCCCTCGCTTCGGCGACGGACGCGTGAACGACGAGGTCAAGGCCGCCGTGCGCGAGGTCGACGACGCGGCCATCGCCGCCGCGGTCGGGGCCGATGCCGACGCGTGGTTCCGCGCGATCGCCGAGCGCGACGACGCGACGCGCATCTGCGGCTACGCGCCCACCTACGCCATGCTGCGCTGCGCTGCGCCCGGCCCGGGGCGCGCGCTCGGCTACGCGCAGAGCCTCGAGAAGGACTCGAGCCTCGTGAGCGTCGCCGCGCTCGCCTGGGCCTGAGCCGGCGGGCTGCCGCGGCCGCGCCGAACGCGGGCGCCGCGAGCCCCGGGGGCCGGCCGCGCCGCGTTTGCGCGCCCGGGCCCGAGACGGCAAATTGCCCCGCATGGGCGCCTTCCTCTTCAAGACCGAGCCGTCGGATTACTCGTTCGCGGACATGGTCCGCGACGGGCACGTCGTGTGGGAGGGCGTCACGAACGCCACCGCGCTCATCCACCTGCGCACGGTGAGGAAGGGCGACACGGTCGTCGTCTACCACACCGGCGCGGAGAAGTCGGCGATCGGGCTCGCGACCGTCACCCGAGGCGCCTATCCCGACCCGCGCGCGGGCGACCCCCGCCGCGTCGTGGTCGACCTCGCGCCGAAGGCGCCGCTGCGCGCGCCGGTGCCGCTCGCGGCCTTCCGCGCGGACCGCGTGCTCGCGACGACCGAGCTCGTGCGCAACTCGCGGCTGTCGGTGATGCCGCTCTCGGCGCCCCAGCTGGCACGCGTCCTCGCCCTCGCGAAAGGCTGAAGCAGCACCATGAACCGCACCGAGGCGCGCAGGCGCATCGAGGAGCTGGCGGCCGAGATCCGCGAGCACGACCACCGCTACTACGCGCTCGACAAGCCGACGATCTCGGACGCGGCGTACGACAAGCTGTTCCGCGAGCTGCAGGCGCTCGAGGAGGCGTGGCCCGACCTGCGCCCCGCCGACTCCCCCACGCTGCGCGTGGGCGGCGGCATGCGCGAGGCGTTCCGCAAGGTCAGGCACACCGCGCCCATGCGCTCGCTCGACTCGCTCATGGAAGCCGGCGAGGTACGCGAGTTCGACGCGCGCGTGCGCAAGGGCCTCGGCATGGACGAGGGTCTGTTCGCAGGCGAGGTCACGTACACGGCCGAGCCCAAGTTCGACGGGCTCTCGATCGAGCTCGTCTACGAGGACGGCCTGCTCGTGCGCGGCTCGACGCGCGGCGACGGCGAACTCGGCGAGGACGTCACCGAGAACCTGCGCACGATCCGCGCGATCCCGCTGCGCCTGCGCGACGAGGGCCCCGCGGGCGGGCGG
>JBAIWU010000162.1:0-4992 GCA_037917155.1 Candidatus Eiseniibacteriota bacterium | reverse complement strand
GCCCGCCCGCGGTCGCCGATGCGGGCGCCCGAGGGGCCGGCGCGCCCGCGCCTGGCGCTCAGTCGCCCGTGTATCGCGTGTAGACGCGCGTGAACACGGGATTCGGCATGCCCTCCTGGCCGCCCTCGCGATGCGCCCGGATCGTCAGCGTCATGCCGTCCTTCGAGAGCTCGTAGGTCTCGACGAGGCTGCCGCCGCGCCCGCCGGTCGAGGTCTCCGCCATCTCGAGCCGGCCGGACTTCCAGCGCGCCGTCGTGCCCTGCGTGACGAGGTCGTGCCCGTGGGCCTTGAGGCTGTCCTGGATCGCGTACGGCCGCGGCGCGCCCTCGTCCTCGGTCACGTTCACCTGGTCGGCGAGCATCTCGATCACGACCTTCTTCGCCGGGCGCATGACGCGCGCGAACGGGCCGGGACCCCGGCGGTCCTGTCCGCCGCCCTCGGCGTCCTCGCCGCCCGGCGGCCGGCCGCCCTCGTCGCCGCCGCCGTAGCCGCCGCCGCCGCGCCGATGCCCGCCGCCCATGCCCCCACCGAAGCCACCCATGCCTTCGCCCATGCCGCCACCGCCGCCCCAGCGCCGGCCGCCCTCGCCGCCGCCCGAGCCGCGGGCGCTCTCCATCACCTTGCGCGGATCGTCCGAGCGCTTCTGGTCGAACATCCAGATACCGTCGAGCGACTGCGATCCGGCCGCCGGCTGGACCGCGGCGGCGGGCGTCGTCGCCCCGCCCCTGGGCTCGGGCGCGCGCGCGGGCTCGTCCGCCTTCGCGTGCGACGCGCCGATCACGATCGCCAGCGCGGCCGCGCACAGCGTCCCCACCTGACTGCGTCTCATGTGCCGTCCTCCCTGCGAGCGCGGCCACCCGGTCGCATGGCGTAGGGACGCGCGAGGCCGGGCCGGGGTTCCGGGCCGTTCGCCTGCGACGGGACGACGCGGCCGCGGCGCTCGCGCGCCGCGGCCGGTGCGTCGCCGCCGGGAGTCGGGGCGGGTCAGATGTAGCGGGCCACCGCCATGAGCAGTGCCGCGATGCCCAGCATCCACGCGGCGCGCGTGCCGGTGCGGCCGAGCTTGTCCTGCAGCCTGCCCAGCTCCGCGGCCTGCGCGGGGGTGGGCGGCCCGCCCGCGGCCTCGATCTCGCGGCCGACGGCGCCGAGCCGCCGCGCGGTCGGCCCGAGGACCATGAGCCCCTCGAGCGCCGCGAGCACACCCACGAGCGCGCCCAGGGAGAGCACCATGCCCCGCGTCGAGCGCAGCCAGTCGCGATCGAACCGACCCGAGATCGGCGCGTAGAGCGCCAGCCCGGCGAGCAGGCAGGCGGCGCTCGCGGCGGTCATCCACGCCGTGAGCCCGCTGCGTCCTGCGAGCTGGCTCGTGAAGCGCGCGCTCTCCGGCTGCGTCGCGCGCGTCGAGGGCAGCACGAAGCCGTAGAGCGTGATGACGGCGCCCGTCCAGAAGATGCCGCCGAGGATGTGCACGGCACGCAGCACGATGATCAGGATCGCCATGAAGCCTCCCGTGGGGTCACTGCGGGCGCGGCCTCGCCCGTCGTTCGCGGCGGCAGGATAGCGCATCGGTGCGCTCCCGCGGGGCGCGCGCGCTTGCGGCGCGGGGAGCGCGCGGGCTAGCTTCCCCGGACCATGGACGAGCACATTCCGCCCCGCGCCGGCTCCGGCTGGATCGAGGTCATCGTGGGCAGCATGTACAGCGGCAAGACGGAGGAGCTGATCCGCCGCCTGCGCCGCGCGCAGATCGCCCGCCAGCGCGTCGAGATCTTCAAGCCCGTGATCGACGACCGCTACGCGCGCGACCAGATCGTCTCGCACAGCGAGCTGCGCATCCCGTCGCGCTCCGTGCGCAAGGCGACGGACGTGCTGCGCTGGGCGCACGAGGCCCAGGTCATCGGCATCGACGAGGGCCAGTTCCTCGGGCCCGCGCTGCTCGACGTCTGCGAGCGGCTCGCGCGCGCGGGCAAGCGCGTGATCGTGGCCGGGCTCGACCAGGACTACATGGGCAAGCCCTTCGAGCCCATGCCGCAGCTCCTCGCCGTCGCCGAGTTCATCACCAAGACACTGGCCATCTGCATGGTGTGCGGGGCTCCGGCCAACCGGACCTACCGCAAGGTCGCCCGGGGCGGCCGCGTGGTCGTCGGCGGCGCGGACCTGTACGAAGCGCGTTGCAGGCGCTGTTTCGACCTGGGGCAGCGCGCCAAGGCCGCCGCCCCGGTCCACCAGTTCCCCGAGGAGAACCATGAGATCGCGAAACCGGTTCGCCGCCCTCGCCCTGCTGCTGCCCGCCCTCGTCGCCGGGTGCGGTAAGTCCGGCTCCACCTCCTCCGGCGCGGCGGCGCCCGCCGCCGGCGCGCCCGTCCAGGTGGGGCTCGTGTTCGACGTCGGCGGCCGCGGCGACAAGTCGTTCAACGACGCCGCCTACGCCGGCCTCGAGCGCGCGCAGAGGGAGCTCGGCGCGCAATTCACGACGCTCGAGACGAGCGAGGGCGCGGACCGCGAGGCGCAGCTGCGCCAGCTCGCCGCCGGACCCGCGCAGGTCGTCTTCGGCGTCGGCTTCCTGTTCTCGGACGACGTCAAGGCGCTCGCGAAGGAATTCCCGGACAAGAAGTTCGCGTGCGTCGACTTCACGGTGACGCCGGGCGAGTCGCTGCCGCCCAACCTCGTCGCGCTGACGTTCAAGGAGGAGGAGGGCTCCTACCTCGTGGGCGCGCTCGCCGCGCTGCTGAGCAAGTCGCACCGGATCGGCTTCGTGGGTGGCATGGAGATCCCGCTCATCCAGAAGTTCCAGGCCGGGTACGTCGCCGGCGCGCACGCCGTCGATCCGAAGTGCGAGGTGATGGTCAAGTACGCGGGCAACACCGGCACCGCGTTCAAGGACCCGACCAAGGGCAAGGAGCTCGGCCTCGCCGAGTACCACGCCGGCGCCGACATCATCTTCCACGCCTCCGGCTCGACCGGCCTCGGCGTGTTCGAGGCCGCGCGCGAGCTGCACAAGCTGGCGATCGGCGTCGACTCGGACCAGTACCACGAGGCGCCCGGCTTCATCCTGACGTCGATGGTCAAGCGCGTGGACACCGCCGTGTTCGAGACGATCAAGGCCGTCAAGGAGAACCGCTTCCGCCCGGGCGTGCAGCACCTGGGGCTCGCCGAGCACGGCGTGACGTGGGTCTACGACGCGAACAACAAGGCGCTGATCCCCGACGCCGTGAAGGCGCGTGTGGACTCGCTCGAGGCCGCGATCGTCGCCGGCCGCATCGTGGTGCCGACGAAGCCCTGAGCGTTCGTCCGTCGTCCGGAACGGCCCGCGGCGCCCCAGGCACCGCGGGCCGTTCCGCGTTCCCGGCCCGGCCGCGAGGCGCGCCCGGCGCGATCGCCGCCGGGCGAACGGTTGTCGCGCACGACCGGGCCGCCGCGGCCGCGCGGGGCGGCGGAGCCGCAATGCGGAAAGCGCTCCCCGGAGCGTCGATCGGATATGATTTCGGCTGCGCGGCGCCGACCCGTTCCGGTGACCTCGTGGGCGTCCCCCCGACGATCTCACGCCGGCGGCGGACGGGGACGACCGCCTCGGACGTGGACGCGCCCCACCCGGTTCCGACCGCACGAGTCGTCATCGTGGGACCTCGCCCGCCGCAGGTCGGCGGGGTCGAGACGTTCCTGCTCGCGTTGCTGGAGTCGCGCGCGCTGCAGCGCTTCGACGTGGTCCACGTCGACACGAGCAAGCGCCGGCCCAAGTCAACGCAGGGATGCTTCGACGCCGCGAACTTCGTCTGGGCCGCGCGCCACTTCGGGCAGTTCGCCTCCGCGCTCGTGCGCCACCGGCCGCACGTGGTGTACGTGACCGTGGCCGGGTCCCTGGCCGGCGTGCTGCGCGACACCGTGATCTGCCGCCTCGCGCGCCTGCACCCGGGCACGCGCGTCATCGGCCACCAGCACGCGAGCGGCGTCGAGCGCGTGCTCGCGCGCCGCGGCCCGCTGGGCGCGTGGGTCCGCTTCGGGCTGACCGGCTGTCACCGCATGCTCGTGCTGGGCACGCCGTGGCAGGCGATATTCCGCCGCTGGGAGCCGGCGCTGCCGGTGTCGGTCTGCCCGCCCGCCGCGGCGGCACGGCTGGTCGAGCACGGCTGGCGGTTCGATCGCCCGCGGCCCTCGGGTCCGCTGCGCGCGCTCTTCGTCGGCCAGATCGGCGACGGCAAGGGCGTGCCGCAGATGGTGCGCGCCATCCACGTGCTCCGCGAGGCGGGGCGCGACGTGACGCTGACGCTCGTCGGCGTGGACGCGTATCCCGGTGCGATCGAGTCGACGCGGGCGCTCGTGCGCGAGCTCGGCATCGAATCGCGCGTGCGCTTCGAGGGCCGCGCCACCGGCCACGTGCTGCACGAACACTACCGGCGCCACCATGTGTTCCTGCTGCCGAGCTTCCACGAGGGCGTCCCGCTCGTGCTGATCGAGGCCGGCGCGTTCGCGCTGCCCGTCGTCGCGACGCCCGTCGGCTGCGTGCCCGATCTCGTCCACCACGACCGCACCGGACTCGTCGTCCCGGTCGGCGAGGTCGAGCCGCTCGCGGCGGCGATCGCGCGCCTCGACGACGATCGCGCGCTCGCCGAGCGGCTGGGCCGCGGCCTGCGCGAGAGCACGCGCGCCTACCATCCCGAGCGCGTCGCCGCGATGATCGCCGAGGTGTTCGACGAGGAGCTCGCCGCGGCCGGGGCCGAGCGCGCGGCGATGCCGCACCGCCGCGCGGACGTGGTCGGCGACGATGCCTGACAGGCCCGTCGCGACCGACCACCGTCGCTCGCTCACCGGCCGGATCGCGCGCGCGGTCACCGACTACGACCGGCCCGGCTCGCTCGGACAGCGCTTCCGCGCCCGCCGCATCGCCCGGCTGTGCGAGCTCGTGCGGACGGTGCACGCGCGCGAGAGGCGCGTGCGCGTGATCGACGTGGGCGGCACCCGCGCCTTCTGGAACCTCGTGCCGCCGGAGTTCCTCGA
>JBAIWU010000161.1:0-6468 GCA_037917155.1 Candidatus Eiseniibacteriota bacterium | reverse complement strand
CGCCAATGGGAACGCGCCGGCGTCGAAGAACGCGTACGGCGCGGCGAAGCGCGGCGCGGCGAACGCGAGCCCCGTGACGAACGCGCACACCAGCAGGGCGGGCGCGAGCGCCCCGAGCGCGCGCGTGGTGCGGCGCGCGAGCCGGCGCCGCGGGCGTGTACCTGATGAGCAGCGATTCATGGCGGTCCCGATTCTGCCGCTGGCGGACACTCGGCGCCGGGACGCGGCACGCCCGGGACGAGCGGCGCGCAGGACACCGTCCCGCGCGGGGGCGCGAGCGGCAGGGGCTGCGTCGTCGTCGCCATCGCGCCCGGGGGGCGCTCGCGGACGCGGCGACGCAGTTGCGTCGGGGGCGCGGGGGCTCGCGGGAATCCCGTCCACAAGGCTAGCGCCGCGGCCCGGGCCCGTCGAGACTCAAGCCCCTGCCAGCGCCCGTTCCTCGCAGCGGATGCGCGCCCGCAGCGCAGGCACGTTCGCCAGCGAGAACACCACGGCCGTGCGCCAGGCGCCCAGCATGAGCGGCCCCGCGAGCAGCTCGATCGCGACCGCGACGTAACTGGGGTGCCGCAGGCGCGCGTAGATCCCCGTGCGCACCGGCGGCTCGCCCGGCACCACGATGACGCGCGCCGTCCACCTCCCGCCCAGCGCGCGCATGCTGGCGAGGCGCAGGAGTTGCGCCGCGAGCCACGCCGCGAGCCCGAGCGGCGCGAGCGGCCCGGGCCGCGCGCCCAGCGCGAGCACCTCGGCCGCGAGCGCGACCGGGAACGCCGCGTGCAGCAGCACCAGCCACGGGAAGTGCGCGGCGCCGTGCTCGTGCCCGCCGCGGGCGAGCAGCGCGCGCGCGTGGCGCGCCGAGAGGGCCAGCTCGGCCGTGCGCTGCACCGCGTAGTACGCGAGGAACGCGGCGAGCGGCAGTACCTCACGCCCGCCGGCGCCGCTCATGCGGCGGCCCCGCGCAGGAGCACGTACTCGGCGCAGAAGCCCGGGCCGAGCGCCGAGAGCACGGCGCTCTCGCCCGCGCCGATCGCGCGCGCCTCGAGCGCCCGCTCGAGCACGAACAGGCAGGTCGGCGAGGACATGTTGCCGTGGTCCTGCAGCACCGCGTACGCGTGCGCCAGCGCCCCGGGCGGCAGCCCCAGCGCCGCCTGGTAGGCGGCCAGCACCTTCATGCCGCCCGGGTGCGCGACGACGTGATCGAGCGTCGCGAGCGAGAGCCCCTGCGCGGCGAGGAAGTCCGAGAGCCCCGGCCGGACGCGCTCGTGCACGATCGTCGGGATGTCGCGCGCGAAGACGACGTGCAGGCCATCGCCGTCGACGTCCCAGCCCATCACGTCGAGCGTCCCGGGCCAGAACGTGCTCGCGGACGCGACGAGCTCGAGCGCGCGGCGGCCCGCGTCCGTGCGCGAGCCGTCCGCCGTCACCACGGCCGCGGCGGCGCCGTCGCCGAACAGTGACGCGGCGACGAGGTTGCGCTTGGAGAGGTCGTTGCGCTGGAACGTGAGGCTGCACAGCTCCAGCGCGACGAGCAGCACGCGCGCACCGGGATCGGCGAGCGCGAACTCGCGCGCGCGCGCCAGCCCCGCCGCGCCGCCCGCGCAGCCGAGCCCCCAGATGGGCGTGTGGCGCACGGCGGAGCGCAGGCCGAGCGTGTTCACGAGCCGCGCGTCGACGCTGGGCGCCGCGAGGCCGGTCGAGGAGACGAACACGAGGTGGTCGACGTCGCCGGGCCCGAGCCCGGCCCGCGCGAGCGCCCGCATCGCCGCCTCGGCGCCCAGCGCGACCGCGTGCTCGACATAGAGCGCGTTCTTCTCGCCGAAGTCGTGATCCTCGCCGAACCACTCGAGCGGCATGCAGACGTTGCGGCTGCGGATGCCGGCGTGGTCGAACACGGCGATCAGGCGCGCGTCGTCCTCGCGGAGCACGTCCCGGAACAGCTGCCGCGCGAACTCCTTCACCTGCCCCTGGGCGATCGAGTGGCGGGGAACCGCCGTCGCGAGCGCAACGAGCCGAGACGCCATGCACCTTCGATGCGGCCGCGCGGCCTGCGGTGCGGGACGGTGACGGCGCCCGGGGAGCATCCGCCCGGGTCGCCGCTGCGCGGACCGACCGGGCACGGCTCAGTCGGTCTTGACGCTCAGCGACTCCTGGGCCTTCCGCAGCTTCTCGAGCGTCTCCTCGAGCTGCGCGAGCCGGGCCCGCTCCTTCTCCACGATCTCGGGACGGGCCTTGCCGAGGAAGTCCTGGTTGCGGAGCTTCTTCTTCACGCCCTCGAGGTCCGTCAGCAGCTTCTCGGCCTCGCGCGCGAGCCGCGCCCGCTCCTCGTCGAGGTCGACCAGGCCGGCCAGTGGCAGGAACACCTCCGCGCCCTGCACGACCGCCGACGCGGCCACGGCGGGCCGCGCGCCGTCGCGCGCCAGTGTCAGCGACTCGATGCGCGCGAGCGGCAGGATCTGGCCCTCGAGCCGCCCGAGCAGCTCGAGCTGCGCCTCGGTCCCGCGCACGACCACGGGCACCGTGCGCCCGGGCGCGATCTTCTGCTCGGCGCGCAGGTTCCGCACCGCGACGACGACCTCCTGCAGGAAGCCCACCTCGCGCTCTACCGCGGCGTCGAACCAGGCCTTCTTCGCGCGGGGCCACGCGGCCATCGCGAGCGTCTCGCCGTCGTGCGGGATCGCCTGCCACAGCTCCTCGGTGACGTGCGGCATGAACGGGTGCAGCAGGCGCAGGATGCCGTCGAGCACCTTCCACGACACCCAGCGCGCCGTGCGCAGGTCGACCCGCTCCTGCGGCGTCATCGCCTCGTCCTTCTCGGCGAGCGCCCAGCGCGGTTTCGCCATCTCGAGGTACCAGTCGCAGTACTCGTTCCACGCGAAGTGGTAGATGGCCTGCGCCGCCTCGGCGAAGCGGTACGTCTTCAGGTTGCGTGTGACGTCCTTGGTCGCGTTCGCGAGCCGCGACAGGATCCAGCGGTCGGCGAGCGTCAGGGTGAGCTGCGACTCGCGCACGCTGGAGAGGTCCTCGCCCCCGAGGCGCATGAGCACGAGCTTCGTGGCGTTCCACATCTTGTTCGCGAAGAACTTGCCCGTCTCGAGCCGCTTCTCGTCGAACAGCAGATCCTGCCCGGTCGGCGTCTGGATCATCGTGAAGCGCACCGCGTCGGCGCCGTACTTCCCGATCATCTCGAGCGGGTCGGGCGAGTTGCGGAGCGACTTGCTCATCTTCCGGCCCTGCGCGTCGCGCACGATGCTCGTGAAGTAGACGTGGGCGAACGGCGCCTCGCCCATGAAGTGGTAGCCCGCCATGATCATGCGCGCGACCCAGAAGAAGATGATGTCGCTGCCCGTGACCATGAGGCTGTTGGGGTAGAAGCGCTCGAGGTCCGGCGTCTTCTCGGGCCAGCCCAGCGTGGCGAACGGCCACAGCCACGAGCTGAACCAGGTGTCGAGCACGTCCTCGTCCTGCCGCCACCCCTCGCCCTCCGGCGGGCCGAGCGAGACCACGACCTCGTCGCCGCGGTACCACACCGGGATGCGGTGGCCCCACCAGAGCTGCCGCGAGATGCACCAGTCGCGGATGTTCTCGAGCCAGTTGAGGTACACCTTCTTCCAGCGCGCCGGGAACATCTTCACGCGGCCCTTGCGCGCGGCCTCGATCGCGGGCGCGGCGAGCGGCGCCATCTTCACGAACCACTGCCACGACAGGTACGGCTCGATCACCGTGTGGCAGCGCGAGCAGTGGCCGACGCTGTTCTCGTACGGCTCGACCTTTTCGAGGTAGCCGGCGTCCTGCAACGCCGCGACGATGCGCTTGCGCGCGTCGAAGCGGTCGAGCCCGCGGAAGTCGCCCGCGTTCTCGTTCATCACGCCCGCCTCGTCCATGATCACCAGCTCGGGCAGCCCGTGGCGCTTGCCTGTCTCGAAGTCGTTCGGGTCGTGCGCCGGCGTCACCTTCACCGCGCCCGTGCCGAACTTCGGATCCACCATCGGGTCGGCCACGATGGGGATCTCGCGCCGCACGAGCGGCAGCACGGCCATCCTCCCCACGAGCTTCTTGTAGCGCGTGTCGCGCGGGCTCACCGCCACGCCCGTGTCGCCGAGCATGGTCTCGGGCCGCGTCGTCGCGACCACGACGTGCTTGTCGGAGTCCTTGATCGGGTAGCGGATGTACCAGAGGCTGCCCTGCGTCGTCCGGTGGTCCACTTCCTCGTCGGACAGCGCGGTCTGGCAGCGCGGGCACCAGTTGACGATGTAGCGCCCGCGGTAGACGAGCCCCTCGTCGTAGAGCGTCTTGAAGACGTGGAGCACCGCGTGCGAGTAGCCCTCGTCGAGCGTGAAGCGCTCGCGCGACCAGTCGGGCGACGTGCCGAGCCGGCGCTCCTGCTTGAAGATCAGGCCCCCGTACTGCTCCTTCCACTTCCACACCTCGGCGACGAAGCCCTCGCGCCCGAGGTCGTGGCGGGTGCGGTTCTCGTCCTTGAGCTTCTTCTCGACCACGTTCTGGGTCGCGATGCCCGCGTGGTCCATGCCCGGGATGTAGAGCGTCTCGCGCCCTTCCATGCGCTGCCAGCGGATGATGCAGTCGCGGATGGACTCCCCGAGCAGGTGCCCCATGGTGAGCGAGCCCGTCACGTTGGGCGGCGGGATGGCGATGACGAACGGGTTCTTGCCGTCGCCGGCGCGCGGCTGGAAGACGCCGCGCTCCTCCCAGAAGGGATACCGGGCCGGCTCGATGCGCGAGGGGTCGTAGGGAGCGGAGAGCGCCTCGGGGTTCCCGGGACGCATGCGTGGCCTCCTTGGGGGCGGGGACGACCGGCGGGCCCGCGGGGCGCGGCTCCGAAGGGGCCGGCCCGCTCCACCCGGCCGGTGAAACGAGGCACGCGAGCCTAGCGGCGCCCGCGCCGGCCGGTCAAATGCCGCGCCTCCCGCCGGGCCCCGCGTCCTGACTTCGCGTTGCGCAAGTGCGCGCGCCTCCGTAGCATCGCGCGCCATGCCCGCCCCCGTCGCGTCCCGCCCGCTCGTCGCGCTCGCGTTGCTCGCTGCGGGCGCGGGCGGCGCCCTCGCCGCCCCGTCGCAGTTCGTGCCCGTCGACGACCCGATCGTCGCCGAGCTGCGCGTGCTGGACCTGTACGCGCCGGGGCCGGAGCGATCGACGCTCCGACTGCCGCACCTCTCCGCCATGCCGTGGCAGGCGAGCGAGCTGCTGGCCGGGGCGGGCGCATCGACGGACTCGCTCCCGCCCGGCCCGCGCGGCTACGCGCTCCGGCGCGTGCGCCGCGCGCTCGACCGCGACCGCGGCGACGGTCGTGGCCCGGGCACGAGCACGCCGCGCCTGCTGCAGGGCGCCTGGCCCGACGGCACGCGCGCCGAGCTCTCGCTCGGGCTCGAGGGCGGGGCCGACGTCGCCCGCGAGGGGAGCACGAACACGCACGAGTGGCGTGACGGCAGCGGCGTGCACGCGCGGATCGGCGTGCAGGTGGACCGCTGGCTCGCGTACTCGCACCTCTGGTTCGGCGAGCTCAAGGGCGTGCGCGCGTTCAGCGACGCGCTGGTCGCGAACACCGACGTCGCCGCGAACACGGACGAGAGCGTCCTCGCGTACACGGCGCCCGCGTGGAGCGCGATGCTCGGCCGCGATCGCTGGGCGTGGGGGCCCGGCGAGGAGGGCTCGCTGCTGCTCTCGCGCACCGCGCCGTCGATGAACGGCCTGATGCTGCACGTGCGCGTCGCGCCGCTGCACGCGGACGCGTTCGTCTTCAATGCGACGGTCGAGCCGGGCACGGGCGAGCAGCTCGCCGCGCACCGGATCGAGTGGCAGCCCGCGGACGCGGTGCGGTTGGGGCTGTCCGAGAGCGCGCGCTACCACGCGGGTGGCTGGCAGGGCGTCTACCTCGCCGGCGTCATCCCCTACTCGCTCGCGCAGCGGCTGCTCGACCGCGACCACCCGGACACGACGGGCGTGCTGCGCAACAACGTCATGGTCGCGTGCGACGCCTCGGTGCGGGTCGCGGACGGCTCGCGCCTTCATGGCGAGCTGCTCGTCGACGACCTGCACGCGCGCACGGCCGACGTGCCGAACAAGTACGGCGGCCAGCTCGGCTGGAGCGGGACCGGCACGATCGGCCGTTCGCGCCTGACGTGGAGCAGCGAGTACACGTGGCTCTCGCGCTACGTCTACACGTCGTTCTTCGGCCGCTCGTACGTGATCCAGGGCCAGCCGATCGGCTTTCCCACCGGCCCGGACGCCCGGCGCCTCCGCGCGCGCGTCACGTGGGACCCGTCCGTGGACTGGCAGCTCGGCGTGGTCGCGGCGCGCACCGAGCACGGCCGCGAGGGGATCGACGACCCGTTCGTGCCGGGCACGCCGGTGCCGGACGTCGCCACGCTCGACGGCACGGTCGAGCGCACGCGCACCGTCGACGCCGGCGTGCGGTGGTGGCCCGCGGGCGGCGTCGACCTGTCGCTGACGCTC
>JBAIWU010000160.1:0-5138 GCA_037917155.1 Candidatus Eiseniibacteriota bacterium | reverse complement strand
CTCGAGATGAAGGGCGCTTACGAGCAGGCGCTGCCGGTGCTGGCCGAGGCCGCGCGGCGCATGGCGGCGCGCGACTCGTCGGCGGACGAGCTGGCGACCGTGTCCAGCGACCTCGCGGACACGTACTTCTACCTCGGGCGCCTCGCGGAGTCCGACTCGCTGAACGGGCTGCTGCTGGCGCGCTCGCGCCGGCTGCACGGCCCCGGCCATCCCGACGGGGCGCAGCACCTGCTCAACCTGGCCGCGAGCCAGGAGCAGCTCGGCCACTACGCCGAGTCGGAGCGCCTGTGCCGCGAGGCGCTGGGCATCTTCCGCGCGTGGTACGGCGAGGACAGCCCGCACACGGCGGACGCGATCACCAACCTCGCACGCCCGCTGATCATGCAGGCGCGGTACGCGGAGGCGGACTCGGTGCTGCACGAGGCGCTGGCGGTCGAGGAGAAGGCGTACGGGCCGATGCACCACCTCGTGGCCGGGGTCCTGAACGAGCTGGGCAACGCCGCGATGGCGCGGCCGGACGGCGCCGCGCAGGCGGCCGCGTACTTCGGGCGCGCCGCCGACATCTACCGGCACAACTACGGCGCGCACTCCGGCCCGCTCGGCGTGGCGCTCTCGAACCTCGGCCACATCTGCATGGTGGCGGGCGACAACCGGCGCGCGGAGGAGTGGTTCCGCCGGGCGCTCGCGGCGTACGACGGCGCGGTGCCGCCGGGGCACCCGAACGTCGCCATCTCGCGCATCAAGCTCGGGCGCGTGCTGATGCGCCAGAAGCGGTACGCCGAGGGCGAGCGCGAGACGCTCGCGGGCTACCGCATCCTCGTGGCGCAGAAGGATCCCGGCACGAGCTTCCTCAAGGCCGCGCGCACGGACCTGGTCGCCGACTACGAGGGGCTCCACCGTCCCGCCGACGCGGCGCGCTTCCGCGCCGAGCTCGCCGACACCGTCGCGAAGCGCTGACGGGGCGACTGGCCACGCGGGCGCGACCCCGGGGGGCCGCGCCCGCGCGCGAGTCCGTGCGAGGCGGCGCTACTGCGACGCGCCGCCGAGCTGCTTCCAGAGGAACGTGTAGGCGAGCGCGGACATGAACGCCTGCTGCGTGTTGTTCGCGGCGCCGCCGTGGCCGCCCTCGACGTTCTCGTAGTACAGCACGTCGCAGCCCTGCGCCTCCATCTTGTGCACCATGCGGCGCGCGTGCCCGGGGTGCACGCGGTCGTCGCGGGTCGAGCTGGTGAACAGCACGCGCGGGTACTTCGCGCCGGGCCTGAGGAGCTGGTACGGCGACCAGGTGCGGATGTAGGCCCACTGGTCGGGCTTGTCGGGATCGCCGTATTCGCCCATCCACGACGCGCCCGCGAGCAGGTGGTGGTAGCGCCGCATGTCGAGCAGCGGCTGCATGCAGACGACCGCGCCGAAGAGGTCGGGGTACTGCGTGAGCATGTTGCCCACGAGCAGGCCGCCGTTCGAGCCGCCCATGCAGCCGAGGTGCCGCGGGCTCGTGACCTTGCGCGCGACGAGGTCGCGGGCCACCGCGCTGAAGTCCTCGTAGCAGTGGTGCCGCTGCTCCTTGACGCCGGCCTGGTGCCACTTCGGGCCGAACTCGCCGCCGCCGCGGATGTTCGCGACCACGAGCACGCCGCCGCGCTCGAGCCAGGCCGAGCCCGACGTGCCGCTGTAGTAGGGCTGCTCCGAGACCTCGAAGCCGCCGTAGCCCGTGAGCAGCGTGGGCGCCTTGCCGTCGAGCTCGAGGTCCTTCGGCGCCACCATGAAGTAGGGGATGCGCGTGCCGTCCTTCGAGACCGCCTCGTGCTGCGAGACCACGTCGCGGCTGCCGTCGAAGAACGCGGGGAGCTGCTTGAGCCGCTCCACCGTGCCGCCGACCGCGCCGAGCGACAGGCTCGTGGGCGTGAGGAAGTCGGTGACGACGAGCCAGTAGTCGTCCGAGCGCCGCGGGTCCACGCCCCACGCGCTCACGGTGCCGATCTCGGGCAGCCCCGGCACCGGCTCGCTCGCCCAGCCGTGCTCGCCGGGGGTGAGGATCGCGACGCGGCTGCGTACGTTGTCGAGCGTGCTCAGCAGCAGGTGACCGCGCGTGGGCGCGAAGCCGGCGAGCGACGTGCGCGGACCGGGCCGGAACAGCACCTGCATCTCGCGCTTGCCGGCGAGGAAGTCGTCGAAGCGCGCCGCCAGCAGCGCGCCGGCGGGGTAGGTCGTGCCGCCCACGGTCCAGTCCGTGCGCAGCGAGACCAGCAGCCAGTCGCGCCACGCGCTCGCCTCGGCGTCGTCGGGCTTGTCGATCTTCACGAGCCGGTCGCCCCGGCGCAGGTAGAGCTCGTTCGAGTAGAACGTGATCGCGCGCGAGACGAAGTCGCGCTCGTAGCCCGGGGTGTCGTCGTGGAACGCGCCCACCGCCACGTCGGTCACCTTGCCCTCGTACACGGTCGTCGCCGAGCCGATCGGCGTGCCGCGGCGCCACTCGCGCACGATCCGCGGGTAACCGCTCGTCGTCATCATGCTCGAGTCGAACGCGGCCCCGAGGTAGACGCGGTCGCGGTCGATCCACGAGATGTCGCTCTTGGACTCGGGCAGTGTGAAGCCGTCGGGGACGAACGCCTTGCGCTCGAGGTCGAACTCGCGCGTGACGCGCGCGTCGGCCCCGCCGCGCGACAGGCGCACGAGGCAGCGCGTGTAGTCCGGGGCGAGCGCCTCGGCGCCCTCCCAGACCCAGTTCTCATTCTCGGCCGTGCCGAGCGAGTCGAGGTCGAGCACGGTCTCCCACGCGGGCTCCGCCTTGCGGAACTCCTCGAGCGTGGTGCGGCGCCAGATCCCGCGCACGTGCTGGGCGTCGCGCCAGAAGTTGTAGTACCAGCGCTCGCCGATCCGGCTGACGTCGGGGATGCGCTCCTTCGAGTTGAGGATCGCGAGGAAGCGATCGTCCATCGCCTTGAACTCGGCCGAGCCGGCGAGCTCGCCGGTCGAGGCCTGGTTCTGCTTCGCGACCCAGTCGAGGGCCGGCTTGCCGGTCACGTCCTCGAGCCAGAGGTCGTTGGGGGAGTCGTTGGGTGCGGCGTGCGCGAGCGGTGGCAGTGCGGTCATGAGGGCGAGCAGGAGAAGGGACGGCTTCAAGCGACCTCCGATGGGTTGGACCCCGCGCACTCTCGCAGATCGCATGCCTTCGTTACAAAGCCGGCCCGCGCCGGGCCCGCCGGCCCGGGTTCGGACGGGTCCGGGCGCGTCCGGGCCGCGTCAAAGGGGCGCCCGGTCGGCGTGCGGGCCTTGCCCGGCCCCCGCGGAGCGGGTACTTTGATCGCAGGACATTCGGGGCGCTGTTTCCCGAGGGTCGCGCGTAGCTGCTTGTGCGCGAGGGGAATGGAGCCATGAGGACTCGATCGCAACGTCGTGGCAGTGCTCTCGCGATCGGGACGTCGCGACGCGGGTAGTTCCATCCTCCCCGGCCGGACGTCGAGAGCGAACATGCAACTCGCGGAGAGATGTCCGAGTGGTTGAAGGAGCACGATTGGAAATCGTGTAGGCGCTAATACCGCCTCGTGGGTTCGAATCCCACTCTCTCCGCCATCTCCGCGCGAACGACGGTCGTTGGGAGCGGACCCCGTCGTCGCGACGGCGATGGCAGCTCCGCCGGCGCGCAGCCGCGCCGGCCGGGGCGAGTGAACCCGTCCGCGCTCCGGGGAGCCCCCTCTTCCTATGGAACGAAACACGGTCCAGCGTCGCGCGATCCACAAGGTGCTCGAGCAGGCCGGGCGGCCGATGGGACCGCCCGAGATCTACGAGGCGGCCCGCGCGCACGCCCCCGGCCTGGGCATCGCCACGGTCTACCGGACGATCAAGCGCCTGATCGACGACGGCTTCCTCACCCCGGTCGAGCTACCGGGCGAGGCGCCGCGCTACGAGCTCTCGGGCAAGGACCACCACCACCACTTCCGCTGCACGAACTGCAACCGGGTCTTCGACCTCGAGGGCTGCCCGGGAGCGTTCAAGCAGATCCTGCCGAAGGGCTTCAGCCTCGAGGGGCACGAGATCTTCCTCTTCGGGCGCTGCCAGGAGTGCGGCGCCGGCTGAGCGGACAGCGGAACGTGCGCGGCTTGACCCTCGGGCGTGAATCGCTAGAATGCACGCCCGCGCACGAACGCGGCCGGCCCGCGGGTCGGCCGCGCGGCGGACCCGGATTTCGGTGGGGATGTAGCTCAGCTGGGAGAGCACCTCGTTCGCAACGAGGGGGTCGTCGGTTCGAATCCGATCATCTCCACCACCTTCTCCTTTTGGGCCAGGCCCAGCGCAACCCGACCTTGTGAACCCCGTCAGGACCGGAAGGTAGCAGCGGTAAGCAATCCTTCGGGTGTGCCGCTGATCCCCTGGCCCTTTATCATGCGTCCATGGCCCATCGCGCGTTGACCCTCAAGTACCGGCCGCAGGTCTTCGCCGACCTGATCGGCCAGGAGCACGTCAGCGCGGTGCTCGCGCGGGCCCTCGAGTCCGGGCGCGTCGCGCAGGCGTTCCTGTTCACGGGCGCGCGCGGCGTCGGCAAGACGACCTCGGCGCGCATCCTCGCCAAGGCGCTCAACTGCGAGAAGCGGGGCGCCGGCGTGCAGAAGGGCGCCGACCCCTGCAACGCGTGCACCAGCTGCACCGAGATCACGGCGGGCGTCTCGCTCGACGTGGTCGAGATCGACGGCGCCTCGAACCGCGGCATCGCCGACGTGCAGCAGCTCCGCGAAAAGGTGCGCTTCGCGCCCACCACGGGGCGCTTCCGCGTCGTCATCATCGACGAGGTGCACCAGCTCTCGGCGGACGCGTTCGCGGCGCTGCTCAAGACGCTCGAGGAGCCGCCCGCGCACCTCGTGTTCATCTTCGCGACCACCGACCCGCAGAAGCTGCCCGACACGATCCGCTCGCGCACGCAACGCTTCGACTTCGCGCGCGTGCCGCTGCGCAAGGTGGCGGACCGGCTGCTCGAGATCCGCGCGCGCGAGGCCGCCGATCCCGGCGGCGTGCGCTTCACGCTGACCGACGGCGCCGCGCTGCTCATCGCCCACAAGGGCGAGGGCTCGATGCGCGACTCGGTCAGCGCGCTCGACCAGGTGGTCTCGGCGGGCGAGCCCAAGATCGACGAGGAGCTGGTG
>JBAIWU010000159.1:0-7218 GCA_037917155.1 Candidatus Eiseniibacteriota bacterium | reverse complement strand
CGCCTCCCGCGGCGCGCACGAGTCCGGGGGCCACGTGATCGGGGTCACGGTCGACACCTTCGAGGCCCGGGGGCCGGTGAACCCGTGGGTGCGCGAGCGCGTCCACACGCCCGACCTGCACGAGCGCCTGCGCTACCTGGCGCGCGAGGCGGACGCGTTCGTCGTGGTGACCGGGAGCATCGGCACGCTCACCGAGCTCTTCCTGTGCTGGACGCTCGTGTCGGTGGCCGCCCGGCCGCGCGCGCCGCTCGTGCTGATGGGCGCCCACTGGCGCCCGTGGCTCGAGGCGCACCGCGAGCCCGGCTTCGTGCCCGGGCACCTGTTCCGCTGGGTCGAGGTCGTCGACACGCCCGAGGAGGCCGCCCGGCTCGTCGCCGACCGGCTCGCGCCCTCGGGCTCGGCGAGCGCCGCCGGAGCGGGCGCGTGAGCGCGCCGCTGCGGGACGACCCGCTGCTGGCGCACCGGAAGCACTTCCCGATCCTCGAGCGCACGCTCCACTTCGCGTCGCACACGCTCGGGGCGATGCCGGCCGAGGTCGAGGCGTCGCTCGCGGACTACGCGCGCACGTGGGGCACGCGCGGCATCCGCGCGTGGGAGGAGCGCTGGATGCAGGTGCCGCGCGAGGTGGCCGGCGCGCTCGAGACGCTGCTCCACGCCGAGGCCGGCAGCGTCTCGCTGCACCCGAACGTCACGGTGGCGCAGGCGGTGGCGCTCTCGTGCGTCGACTTCTCGGCGGCGCGGTCCCGCTTCGTCTGCACGGCCGAGGACTTCCCCTCGGTGCTCTACCTGTACGAGGGCCTCGAGCGGCGCGGGGCGGAGCTCGTGCGCGTGCCCGCACGCGACGGCCGGCGCATCGAACCCGCGGACGTCGTCGCGGCGATCGACGAGCGCACCGCCGTGGTGGCGCTCTCGCTCGTGCTGTTCCGCACGGCGCAGGTCGTGGACCTCGAGCCCATCGCGCGCCGGGCGCGCGAGGTGGGCGCGCTCACGCTCGTGGACGGCTACCAAGGCGTGGGCACGCTGGACGTCGACGTGCGGGCGCCGGAGATCGACATGGCGACCGGCGGCGCGATCAAGTGGCTCTGTGGCGGGCCGGGCACGGGCTGGCTGTACGTGCGCCCGGGGCTCGCGCCGGCGCTGGCTCCCGCGATCACCGGCTGGTTCGCGCACGAGGAGCCGTTCGAGTTCGATTCCGGGCCGCAGCGTCTGCACGCGGGCGAGTGGCGCTTCTACAACGGCACGCCGAGCATCCCCTCGTACCTCGCGTCCCGGCCGGGCATCGCCCTCGCGGCCGGCATCGGGGGCGCGGCGATCCGCGCCAAGTCCCTGCGGCAGACGGCGCGCCTGATCGAGCTGGCCGACGCCTATGGCCTGCGCGTCGGCTCGGCGCGCGAGGAGGCGCGGCGGGGCGGCACCGTCTGTCTCGACGTGCCCGGCGCCCGCGAGGCGTGCCAGGCGCTCCTGGCGCAGGACGTCCTGCTCGATTACCGCCCCGGCGTGGGCCTGCGGCTGGCGCCGCACTACTACACGCGGGACGACGAGCTCGACGAGGTGATGCGGCGCGTGCGCGACGCGGTGGAGGCCACGGCGTCCGCCGGTTGAGCCGCGGGAGCGGGAGGCCCAGGGACGGCAAAAACGTGACAGGCTGACAGTTGCGCCTGACAACGTTGGGACGTGCCCGCGCCGGCGCCGAACTCCTCCTGCCCCGTATCGTGTTGCGCCTGCAGCGTGTTGCACCACAGGTCGCGCTGGGTACGGATCGTGCGTTACGGCACGCGGTTCATCGTCGCCGACGAGGAGGCGGGAGCGGGGCGCACGGCGCCGCGCATGCCCGCACCACCCTCGCCGGCGTCCTGCATCGCCTCCGGCGGCCGCGCCCGCCGCGCCGGACGGACTGCGAAAGGAGACGCGCCCGTGGTGGAGGAGAAGCCCGATCATCCCAGCCGTCGGTCGTTCCTCAACACCCTGCTCGGCATCAGCGTGCTCGGGTGGATGGGGTCGGTGCTGTTCCCGATCGTCGAGTACTTCAAGATCCCGCCCCGCAAGGACGACGAGCCGACCAGCGTCGTCGCGGCGAGCCTGAAGACGCTCAAGCCGAACCAGGGCGTCATCTTCAAGTTCGGCTCCACGCCGGGCATCCTGATCATGAGCCCCGACGGCCAGCTGCGCGCGTTCTCGGCCGTGTGCACGCACCTCGACTGCACCGTGAAGTACCGTCCCGACCTGCAGAAGATCCACTGCGCCTGCCACGGCGGGATGTACGACCTCAACGGCCAGAACATCTCCGGGCCGCCGCCCCGTCCGCTCACGCCCTACAAGGTCGTGCAGCGCGGGGACGACGTCATCGTGTCCAAGGCGTAGGGGGGGGAAGCCATGAAGCGAACGCTGATGGATCGCGTGCTCGACTGGCTCCGCCCGCGCCTGCCGGTCGACGCCGCAATCGAATTCGCGGAGCACAAGTCGGTCCCGGCCTACAAGGGATCGGTCTGGTACTACTTCGGCGGCGTCAGCCTGTTCCTGTTCATCGTGCAGGTGACGACCGGCATCCTGCTCATCATGTACTACCAGCCCGGGCTGCAGACGGCGTACGAGTCCGTGCGCTTCACGGTCGTGCACGTGCGGTTCGGGTGGCTGGTGCGCTCCATCCACACGTGGTCGGCGAACCTGATGATCTTCGCCGTCTTCGTGCACATGTTCTCGGTCTTCTTCACGCGGGCCTTCCGCAGGCCCCGGGAGCTGACCTGGTTCTCCGGCCTGGTGCTGCTGGCACTGTGCCTCGGGTTCGGCTTCAGCGGATACCTGCTGCCGTGGAACACGCTGGCGTTCTTCGCCACCAAAGTCGGCACCGCGATCGTCGCGACCACGCCCTTCATCGGCAAGGGCGTCATGGAGATCCTGCGCGGCGGCAAGGACGTCGGCGCTGAGACGCTGACGCGCTTCTTCGGCCTGCACGTGGCGATCATGCCGGCGCTGTTCACCGTGATCCTGACCGTCCACCTGACGCTGGTCCAGATCCAGGGCATGCACGAGCCGCACGAGTGGGCGAGCGCTCCGGAGTCCGAGAAGCGGCGCATGCCGTTCTTCCCGAACTTCATCCTGCGCGACCTGCTGCTGTGGCTGATCGTGCTGAACGTGCTCGCCATCCTCGCCGTGATGTTCCCCTGGGAGATCGGCCACAAGGCCGACCCCAGCGCCGCGGCGCCGCTGGGCATCAAGCCGGAGTGGTACTTCCTGTTCATGTACCAGGCGCTCAAGTTCTTTCCCGGGAAGATCCTCGGACTCGACGGCGACGCCGTCGGCGTCGTGCTGTTCGCCATCGGAGGCCTGCTGTGGGCGCTCGTGCCCATCTGGGATGTGCGGCTCCCGGAAGGGGCCCGCAATCGCGTCGTGACGTACGTGGGCCTGGTCGTCGTGCTCGCGATCATCGTCCTGACCGGGATCGGCCTGTCATGAGCGCGCCCCGGACGATCCGCACCCTGCTGCTCGCGCTCGCGCTCCCGGCCCTGCTCGCCTCGACGGCGCTCCGCGCGTCCGCCGCGCCCGCGGCGAACGACCAGTGCTACTCCTGCCACAAGGACGGCGAGACGCCCCAGGCCATGCTGTGGCCCAAGGACGTCCACTACCAGGCCGGCCTGACCTGCGCCGACTGCCACGGCGGCGACGCCTCGCTCGACGAGAAGGAAACGGCGATGGCGGCGGCGAAGGGCTACCTGGGCAAGTTCGGCAAGGTCGACATCCCGAAGGTCTGCGGCAAGTGCCACGGCTCGGGCCGGAGCGACTTCAAGGCCCGCTTCCACCTCGGCGACGTCGCGGACTCGCTCATGGCGGGCGTGCACGGCGAGGCCCTGCGCGCCAGCGACAAGGGCCCGCAGTGCGTCTCCTGCCATGGCGTGCACAACATCGCGCGCGTCTCGGACCCCGCCTCGCCGGTGAGCCCGGGCCGCGTGGTGAAGACCTGCGCGTCGTGCCACTCCGACGCGAAGTACATGCGCGACTTCAACCCGCGCCTGCCCGTGGACCAGTACGACAAGTACCTCACCAGCGTGCACGGCCAGAAGAACGCCGCCGGCGATCCCAAGCCCGCCACGTGCGTGAGCTGCCACTCGAACCACATGGTGCTCCGCGTCAAGGACCCGCGCTCGCCGGTGTACGCCACGCGCATCCCGGAGACCTGCGCGAAGTGCCACTCGGACGCGAGGTACATGGCGCAGTACCACATCCCGACCGACCAGTACGCCCAGTACGTCCGGAGCCAGCACGGCATCGCGCTGCTCAAGAAGTCCGACCTGAACGCCCCTGCGTGCAACTCGTGCCACAGCAACCACGGCGCGGCCCCGCCGGGGTCGATGTCGGTCGTGTCGGTGTGCGGCAACTGCCACCAGGCGAACGCGGAGCTGTTCCTGAAGAGCCCGCACGCCGCCCCGTTCTCGGAGAAGAAGCTGGCGGGCTGCGTGGTCTGCCACGGCAACCATGGCGTGCTGGCGCCCACGGACAGCCTCGTCAGCCTCTCGTCGTCGGCCTCGCCGTGCGCGAAGTGCCACAAGGCGGACGGCAGCGACAAGTCCGCGCCGGCGATCCTGCACATGCGCGCGCTGCTCGACAGCCTGAGCAGTGGCCAGAAGAAGGCCGACCGCGAGCTCGACCACGCCGAGGAGCTCGGCATGGACGTCGCGGACGCCAAGTACGACCTCAAGGACGTGCGCCAGGCGCTCGTGCAGGCCCGCGTCGCCATCCACTCGTTCAAGGTCGCGGACCTGGCCGACGCCGTGCATCCCGGCATCGGCGTGCTCGCGGCCGCCGAGAAGGCGGGCGCCGAGGCGGTGCACGACTACTACTTCCGCCGCCAGGGCCTCGCGGTCTCGACGCTGATCGTGACGCTGGTCGTGGTGCTGCTCTGGCTCAAGATCCGCCAGATCGAGAAGGAGCAGAAGCGGCAGGGCGGCAAATAGCACGGACCGCGGGCCGCACCGCGGGGCGGGGGGCGTGGCCGCATCGCGCCCCCCGCGTCCATTTCCGGCGCGACGGCGGCGGCGCCCGCCGCCGGGCGCGACGCGGACCGGCGCGGAGGGCGCGCTGCGCGGTGGCCGGCGTCGCTCCGCATGAGGTACGCTGCCCGCGAACACGACCCGGGGACGGCGCGCCGCGTGCGCGCGCCGCCGCCATGCACCGCGCCGCGCGCCGTCCATCCGGCGGGCGGCCGCCGACCGCGCGCCCCGCGCGCCACGCAGGAGAGACGCCATGGAAGCGGCGACCGCCGACACCCGCGCCCTGAAGATCGTCCACGAGCCCCGGGTGTACCTCGTCGGCCGCCAGGTCGTGGGCGAGGAAGCGATCGCGCGCTTCCTCGCCGACGAGGGCCGGAGCTGGGAGACCGACACCGAGGTCGGCGCCGAGAAGCTCGCCGAGATCGCCGGCCGCGTCTGCTACATGTCCTACGGCAAGGGGCGCAAGACGAACGAGGCCTTCCTCTCGCACATCATCGAGGTCGGGCACGGCTCGGTCCTCGAGCACGGCGTGTGGAGCTTCCTCGTGACCGGCGTCTCGCGCTCGTTCACGCACGAGCTCATCCGCCACCGCCACTTCTCGTACTCGCAGCTCTCGCAGCGCTACGTCGACGAGAGCGAGTCCGAGTTCGTCGAGCCGGACGTGATCGCCTCGGACCCCGAGCTGCACGCCGCGTGGGCGGAGGCGGTCAACGCCGCGCGCGCCGGCTACGACCGGCTCGTCGCGGGGCTCGAGCGCAGGTTCGCCGACGTGGGCGACAGGACGCTGCGCCGCAAGATGGCGCGGCAGGCCGCCCGCTCGGTGCTCCCCAACGCCACCGAGACCAAGATCTTCGTCACCGGCAACGCGCGCGCCCTGCGCCACTTCATCGAGCTGCGCGGCAGCGAGCACGCCGAGGTCGAGATTCGCAAGGTGGCGGTCGCGGTGCTGAAGATCATGCAGAAGGAGGCGCCGCACATGTTCGGCGACTACACGCTGGTGCCGCTGCCCGACGGCACCATGGCGACCCACACGGAGCACCAGAAGGTGTGAGCGCGGGCCTCCCGCACGGAAGCGTCGAGCGACGGCCGGTCACGCGCGTGACCGGCCGTTCGTCCGAACGCGTCGAGGACCTCCTCGCGGTCGAGCGCGCGCTCGAGATCCGCATCGATGGCCGCCCGCTCTCGGTGACACTGCGCACACCCGGCCACGATGAGGAGCTCGTGCTGGGATTCCTCGCCGCCGAGGGCATCGTGCGCCGGCGCGACGACGTCGCCGCGTGGCGCGCCGAGCCGGCGACGCACGCGGGCGCCCCGGACGTGCTCGACGCGACGCTGGCGCCCGGCGTGGCGCTCGACTGGTCGCGACTCGAGCGCCACTTCGCGGCCACGTCGGCCTGCGGGATCTGCGGCCGCGCGCACGCCGAGTCGCTGCACGCGGGGCTCGAGCGCATCGGCTCCACGGCGCGCTATCCCGTGGAGCGCGTGCTCGACCTGCCCGCCCGGCTGCGCCCCGAGCAGGCCGCGTTCGCGGGCACGGGCGGCCTGCACGCGGCGGCGTGGTGCGACGCGGCGCTGGAGCCGCGCGTGCTGCGCGAGGACGTGGGGCGCCACAACGCGGTCGACAAGGTCGGCGGCTGGCTGCTGGGGCAGGGCCGCTTCGGCGCGGGCGAGGGCCTGCTCTGGGTGAGCGGACGCGCCGGCGCGGAGATCGTGCTCAAGGCCGCGCGGGCGCGCATCCCGGCGCTCGCGGCGGTCGGCGCGCCCAGCTCGCTGGCGGTCGAGCTGGCGGAAATCGCGGGGCTCACGCTCGTCGGCTTCCTGCGCGACGGGCGGATGAACGTCTACGCCGGAGCCGGCAGGCTGCGGGCATGACCGGGTCGGGCCGCGGAACGGGCATCCTGGCCGCGGGCGTCGGCGTGGCGGCGTTCGCCCTCTACACGTCGACCGCGGCGCGGACGATCACCTGGTGGGACGGCGCGGGCTATCCGCTGCTCGCGCGCACGCTGAGCATCGGCAGCCCGCCCGGCTCGCTGCTGCTCACGCTGCTCGGCCGGGCCGGCACGAGCGTGGGCGTGGTCGCCCCGGTGGCGTTCCAGCTCAACCTCATCGCGTGCGCCCTCGGCGCCGCGGCGGCGGCGCTGGTCGCGGTCCTCGCGGCGCGCCTGGCCGCCCGCGCGGGTGCCGGGCCCGACGGCCCCGCGCTCGCAGGCGGCGCGGCCGCCGGCCTGGTGTT
>JBAIWU010000158.1:0-1517 GCA_037917155.1 Candidatus Eiseniibacteriota bacterium | reverse complement strand
CGGCGCGGAGCGCGTGCGCGTCACGGTCACGCCCGAGCGCGGCGTCGACGCGGGCGCGGGCCGCGGGCGCCCGCTGGAGCGCGAGGTGCGCGCGGGGACCGTGGGGATCGTGCTCGATGCGCGCGGGCGGCGGCCGTTCGCGCTGCCGCAGGGCGCCGACGCGCGCATCGCGGCGCTGCGCGCGTGGAACCGGGCGCTCGACGCCTATCCCCGGGAGGTCTGACGTGGCGCACGCGTATACGCCGGGGCTGCGCGTCACCGACCACGCCGTGGTGCGGCGCGAGCGCCGGCTGCCGCTGCGCGGCGAGGTGCTCGTGGCGGCCGGGGCGCAGGTCGAGCCCGGCACCGTCGTCGCGCGCACCGAGCTTCCGGGCAACGTCCAGACCGTCAACCTCGCGGGGAGGCTGTCGCTCGAGCCGAGGGCCGCCCTGGACGCGCTCGTCGTCCCGATCGGCTCGCGCGTCGAGCGCGGCGTCCGCATCGCCTCCGCGCGCGGGCTCTTCGGCCTCGTGACCACCACGGTCGAGGCGCCGGCCGACGGCGTGCTCGAGAGCGTGTCGACGGTCACCGGCCAGCTCCTGCTGCGCGAGCCGCCGATCCCGGTCGAGGTGGCGGCGTACGTCCGCGGCCGGGTCGCCGAGGTGCTGCCCGACGAGGGCGTCGTGGTCGAGGCTCGGGGCGCGCTCGTGCAGGGCATCTTCGGCGTCGGGGGCGAGACCGCGGGCGCGCTGCGCGTGGTCTGCGGCCCGGAGGATGCGTGGCACGAGGGGCTGCTCGCGGGCGACGTGCGCGGTCAGGTGCTGGCGGGCGGGGCCCACATCGACTGCGGCACCCTGCTCGCCGCGCGCGAGGCCGGCGTCGCGGCGGTCGTCGTGGGCGGCTTCGACGACCACGACCTGCGCCGGCTGCTCGGGCGCGACCTTGGCGTCGCGATCACGGGCTCGGAGGACCTCGGGATCACGCTCGTGCTCACGGAGGGCTTCGGCCGCATCCCCATGGCGCAGCGCACGTGGGCGCTGCTCCAGCGCCGCGCCGGCGCGCTGGCCTCGGTCAGCGGCGCGACGCAGATCCGCGCCGGGGTGCAGCGCCCCGAGATCCTCGTGCCGCACGACGAGGCCGCGCGGCCCGCGGAGCCCGAGGCGGGGAGCGGCCTCGAGGTGGGCAGCATGGTCCGCGTCATCCGCCAGCCGTACTTCGGTTTCATCGGGCGGGTCGTGGCGCTGCCGGCGGACCTCGAGCCGCTCGAGACCGAGGCCCGCGTGCGCGTGCTCGTCGTCGAGTTCGCTGAGGGCGGCGGTCGAGCGACCGTGCCGCGCGCGAACGTCGAGCGCCTGTCGGACTGACGCGCGTTGTCAAGGTCTTGACGGGAGGGGTTCGTGCGTTGCTAAATGAGGCTGAACGGTCCGGTGCGTCCCCCCACCGGGGGCGACGGCCGTCGGCACATCGACGACAGGGAGGGTCGTTGCCGCGCCACCGCCTGCATGCGCTCGTCGCACTCGGGCTCGTCGCCTGCCTCG
>JBAIWU010000157.1:0-4139 GCA_037917155.1 Candidatus Eiseniibacteriota bacterium | reverse complement strand
GAGCAGCGTGACGAGGACGAGCGCGGGAGGCAGCATGGCCGGACGTGGACGGAACGGGCGGGACACAGGGGACTCCTTCTCGAGGGTGCCGTCGCGCGTGGGGCCGTCGGAATGTCCCATTATGATGCCGCACCCCGCCCCGGCGTGGCAGGTCCTTCCTGCGCCCCGCCCGGGCCCCCCGGGCGGCCGGTTCGGCAGGACGACCCGCCGGGACGGGTCAGGCCCGGGGCTCCTCCGGCCGGGCGGCCAGCCAGCGCAGCGCCCCGTCGAGGTCCGTAAACGCCCCATCCAGTTGGGCCTCGAACGCTTCCGCCAGCACCCGGCCCACGGCCGGGCCCGGGGTCCAGCCGCGCTCGAGCAGGTGGCGCCCCTGCAGGAGGGGGCGCGGCGCGGCGTCGGACAGCTCGAGCCCGCGCGCGACCTCGAGCAGGCGCACGAGGTCCTCCGGCGGATCGGGCGGCAGCGGCGGGCGCGCGGCGGCGTCGGCCGCGATCACCACCGCGAGGCTCGCGATGGTCTCGGGCGCGAGCCGGCGCGCGAGCCGCCGGACCGCGCGGGCGGTCGGCGATTGAAGATGTGCCATGTGCTGCGTCACGAGCGGCAGGACGCGCTCGGCCGTCCAGCGCGGCGCGCCGATGCGATCGAGGAACCGCTCCGCGAGCGGGACCCCTGCGGACTCGTGCCCGGGCGAGACGACGCGCTCCCTGCCGTTGCGCACCTCGCGCCGCGTCACGGGCGGCTTGCCCACGTCGTGCAGCAGGACCGCGAACGACCACGTCGCGCGCGTCGCCTCGTCGGCGCCCCGCCACGCGTCCGTCGCCACGAGCGCATCTAGCGCGAGCAGCGTGTGCGTCCACACGTCGCCCTCGGGATGCCAGCGCGCGTCCTGCTCGACGCCCACCATCGCGGCCAGCTCGGGGTAGTGCACGAGCCAGCCGGCATCGCGCAGGAAGCGCATCCCCGCCGAGGGCACGCGCGCCTGCGCCGCCCACTTGAACCACTCCTCGCGCACGCGGTCGGGATGCAGCTCCGCGTGCGCGGGCGCGATCGCGCGGCAGAGCGCGAGCGTCTCCGGCGCCGCGGCGAGGTCGAAGCGCGCCGCGAGCTGCATGCCGCGCAGGACGCGCAGCGGGTCCTCGCCGAACGCCTCGCTCGTGTGCCGCAGCGTGCGCGCGCGCAGGTCGGCGAGGCCGCCGAAGTGGTCGACGACCTCGCGCGTGCGCGGGTCCCACGCGAGCGCGTTCAGCGTGAAGTCGCGGCGGGCCGCCGCCTCGCGCGGCTCGAGCGTCGCATCGGGCGTCACCTCGAAGCCGCGATGCCCCTCGGCCACCTTGGAATCGCGCCGCGGCACGGCGAAGTCCACGGGCTCGATCCCCGGCAGCGAGAGCCTGGCGACGCCGAACGACCGCCCCACGAGGTCCGCGCGGCCGAAGCGCGACAGCGCGAGCGCGAGGTCCTCGTAGCCGACGCCGTACACCTCGACGTCGAAGTCCTCGGGCGCGATGCCGAGCACGGCGTCGCGCACGCAGCCGCCCACCAGGAACGCGGCGGCGAGCTCCGGCGCGCCGTCGAGCACGGCGCGCAGCGCCGGCGGCAGGTGCAGCTCGAGAGCTTCGCGGACCTCGGCGGACATGGCGCGACGGTAGGCGAGCGCCGCGGCCGCGTCGAGCCGGGCGGCGGTCGCAACGCGCAGGGCCCGCCGGCGGGCGGGCCCTGCGTGCGGCGGCGGTCGCGGCGGGAATCAGTCCACGATCACGACGCGCCTCGAGACCCGCTGGCCGCCCTGCTCGAGCTGCAGGAAGTAGACGCCGGACGTGACCGAGCGGCCCTGCAGGAACGGCACCTCGTGGCGGCCGGCGCCGGAGACGACCAGCGAGAAGACGCGACGGCCGGTGAGGTCGATCAGCTTCAGCGTCGCCGGCGCGTCGCTCGGGAGCGAGAACGAGACCAGGGCTTTCCTGTCCCCCGGGTTCGGCCACATGCCCGCGAGCTCGAGCGACGGTCCGGCGACGTTCACGGTCGCGTACGGATAGAAGTACTCGGTCCCGCTCGTCACGATGCCGAGCTGGTAGCGGTACGTCCCGCCCGCGACGATGCCGCTCGTGTCCGTGTAGCTGAAGTGCTTGTTCGCGTCGAGCGTGAGCGTGGCGATGGAGTCCCACGTCGTCGACGCGCCCACCTGCCGGTAGAGGCCCGCCGTGGTGCCCGGCGTGCGGTCCAGGTACCACTGCAGGTCCACCTGGCCGGGGACGCCGCGCGCGAGCAGCAGCGTCGGGCGGTCGGAGGCGATCCACTCCATGTACACGTCGGGGTTGCCCGAGCGGCCGTCCGACCACGCGACCGCGAGGCCGTCGAGGTTGGCGAACATCGAGAGGTAGTCGCCCTGGTTCGGGACGATGTTCGACAGCGTGCTGGTCCACGCCGTGCGCGCGTCGCTGATGGCGCCCTTCTCCGTCCACGTCGAGCCGCCGTCGTCCGAGGTGGCGAGGTAGATGCTCGACTCGCCGCCCGCGGTCGAGGCGGTCGCGTCGCGCCAGTCGTACCACGCGCACCCGACCTGGCCGTCCGGCGCCACCGCGACCTCGGGCAGCCACTCGTCGTAGCCGACGGCGCTGGCGTTGACGAGCGTCGGCGTGCTCCAGGTCGAGCCGCCGTTGTCCGAGTAGGCGACGAAGATGTCGCGCTGGTCGCGGCCGCGCTCGGTCGTGCGCGTCGCGAAGCCCGTCCGGACCACGTACGGGGCGGCCGACGCGTGGCCGCTCGCCATGCGGAGGTAGTAGGTCGCCGTCGTCGGCGCGGTGAACACCCAGGTCGCCGGCACGTCGGTCGAGCCGAACGCCGTGAACGCGAGCCGCGTGGCGCCGTCGGGCGCGAACATGCGCATCGTCACGTAGTCGCTGTACGAGTTGTTCGGGCCCGGCACGGCGCCGCCGAGCGAATCGCAGATCGCGAGCAGCGTCTGGCCGGCGGTCATCGGCAGGGCGAAGTAGTCGTAGTCCGACGAGGACGACAGCGTGCCGCGTAGCGTCTCGCCGATCGTGGCGGGCGTCGCCTGCGAGGACAGGTCGTTCGGCTCGATCTCGTTCTGGGCGCCGCCCGAGCCCGCGCCGGCGAAGTCGTCGTACCAGTTCAGGGACTCGTTCCACGCGAGGAACAGCCGCCCGTCGTGCGCGCCGCCGCTGCGGTCCACGGCGATCGAGGGGAACTGGATGCCCATCGGCCGGTTGAAGCCGGGGGCGCCGCTGCCGTAGTTCGAGTAGAAGCTCAGGCAGTCGTTCGGCGCCGAGAACGTCGAGCCGCGGTCGGTCGAGCGGGCGATGCGGAAGTAGTCCACGTCGACCGTGCCGATCCGGTACCAGACCAGGTACACCGTGCCGCCGCTGCCCACGATCGGCCGCGAGCCCTGCACCCAGCCGTTCTCGGCGGTCGTCGAGAGCTTGCGGTACGTGCTCCACGCGGCGAGCGCGCTGTCGGCGAACTGGAAATTGATCTCGCTGCCGGTGCTGGGGAAGTTCGTGTAGCTCAGGTACACGCGTCCGTCGGCGGGATCGACCGCGATCCACTCCTTGTCGAGGTAGTCGGTCGAGGTGCTGACGATCCGGGCCGCCGAGGGGTTGCCCCAGGTGAACGTCGTGCCCGAGAAGGAGCCCTTCACGACGCCGACCGTGCTCTGCGACAGCCCGATGTCGGCCAGCGCGGAGAAGTAGAACGCGCCCGTGTTGGGGTTGACCGCGAGCACCGGGTCGCTCGTCCAGTGCCACGACGAGGCGTAGGCGGTCGGGATCGGGAACGTGCCGTGGTCGACCCACGTCAGGCCGCCGTCCACCGAGGTCGCGTAGCCCTGCGTCTGGTTGGTGCCGTCGTCGAAGCCCTTGCCGTCGTTCCAGGCCGCGACCATGTAATTGTTCCAGCGCACGATGGACGTCTCGCACTGGCCCTCGACGACCGTGTTGCCGAACCCGGCCGAGAGCAGGTCGCCCGAGGGATCGTTGCAGCGCACGTTGGGCGGCAGCGCCGCGGCGCCGGTCGCGCCCGTCGGCGTCGCGCCGGCGAACTGGAGCGTGCCGCCGTGCGGGCCGACGTAGACGTTCGCGTGATCGTAGCGCGCGCCGTTCGTCCAGCTCAGATCGATCGATTGC
>JBAIWU010000156.1:0-9538 GCA_037917155.1 Candidatus Eiseniibacteriota bacterium | reverse complement strand
CGCGGGCGCCGCGGCGCGCGGGGCGGCCGCGGGCCCGGCCGCGGCGGGGGCGGGATCCGAGTCGCCCGGGCCGAGCATGGTGATCTCGGTGATCGTCGCGTGCTGCGCGACCACCGGCTTGATCATGGCGAGCAGAAGCAGCAGCGCGAGGTGGAGCGCGAGGCTCAGGCTCACGGTCCAGCGCGTGCGGGCGCGCGTCTCGTCGAACTCGAGCCGCGCATCGTCGAAGGTCAGGGCGCGCGTGCTCACCGGGTGGCCTCCGTCGGCGTCTGCCGCGTGGCGATCGCCAGGTGCGACGCGCCGGCCGCGCGCGCGTCGTCGAGCGCGCGACGCACGGTGCGGAACGGCGTGCCGCGGTCGGCGCGCACGACGACCAGCACCCCGCCGTTGCCGGGCTTCGCGAGCACGGCCGCGAGCTGCGGGCGGAGCTGGTCGGGCGCGACATGGTGGTCGTCCACGGCCATCTCGCCCGTCGAGGCGATCGTGACGCTCACGTTGCGCTCGTCCTCGGCCTCGCGCGTGTGCGCGGCCGGCAGCTGCACGGGCAGGTCGGCCACCGAGAGCATGGGCGCCGTGACGAGCAGGATGATGACGAGCACCAGCGCGACGTCGATGATCGGCGTCACGTTGACCTTCGAGATGATGTCGGGGGCAGCCGGCGCGCGACGTCGCATGTCAGTCTCCCACCACGGCGATCTTCGAGGCGCCCAGGCCGCGGGCCTCGTCGATCACGCTCACGAAATCCCCGTGCGGCACGCCGTCGTCGCAGCGCACGACGACCACGCCGCTCGGGCTCTGCGCGATCAGCGGCATCAGCGCGGCGCGCAGCGACGCGCGCGGCACGAGCTGGCGGTTCACCATCACCTGGCCGTCGGCCCGCACGGCCAGCTCGATGCGCTCGACGCGTGCCTTCTCGGCCGCCGCGCGGCCGCTGGCGGAGGCCGCGTGCACGGCGATGCCCGACTGGAACGCCAGCGGCGTCGCGACCATGAGGATCACCACCAGGACCAGCGACACGTCGATCAACGGCGTCATGTTGGGATCGTAGATGCCGTCGCCGGACTTCGCCTTCGCCTTCCGCCAGGCCATCGGTCGTCCCTCACGCCGTCCGGGCGGCGTCGCGCGAGGCGCGGCGCGCGTCCGCCGACTCGAGCCGCAGCGCCCGCGCGTGGTTCTCGGCCGTCGTCAGCATCACCGAGATCCGGCGCACGAGGTGGTTGTAGAGGATCACCGCCGGCACGGCGACGACCAGGCCGGCCGCGGTCGTGAACAGCGCCTCGGCGATGCCCGCCGCGACCACGGACGGACCGGCCGAGCCCGTGCGCGCCATGTCGTGGAACGCGCGCATGATGCCCCACACGGTGCCGAGCAGGCCGATCAGCGGCGCGGTGTTGCCCATGGTGCCGAGCAGGCCGAGGTTGCGCTCGAGCTGGAGCCGCTGCTCGCTCAGCGCGATCTGCAGCTTCTCCTCGACGACATCGTCGGGCTGGTCGGCCGACTCGAGCACGCGGATCGCCACCGGCCCCACGGGATGCTTCGTCGCGGCGCACGTCCACACCGCTTCCTTCACGCGCCCGGTGCGCACCTTCTCGCTCGCCTGGCGGTAGACCTCCTCCGGGTTGCCGCGACGCTTCCAGAAGTACAGCAGCCGCTCGAGCGCGAACCCGAACGTGAGCACGCTGCAGCAGAGGATCACCACCATGACGGGGCTGTTGCGCATCGCCCCAATCCAATCGAAGTTTTCGAACATGGTCCTTGGGCTCCTTGGAGGGTGAGGCCGGCTCAGCGCCGGTTGCGGGCGGCGGAGAGCTGCGTCACGCGATCGGACGCCGCCGCGACGAGCTCGTGATCGCGCGAGTTCTGCATGATGTCCCGGTAGGCCTCGACCGCCCGGGTGTACTCGTGCCGCGTCTCGTACAGCGCCGCCAGGCGCGCCAGCGCCGACAGCCGGAACGCCTGCCCGCGCTGCGGCGAGGCCGCCGCCTGCTGGTACGCGCGCACCGCGCCGGACACGTCGTGGAGCTGCTCGCGGCAGTGGCCGAGCCGGAACGCCGCCTCGATGGCGAGCGCCGGCGCCGGCGAGAGCGCGAGCGCGGTGTCGAAGCCCTTCGCCGCGTCCTCGAGCTTGCCGTCGCCCTCGTCGAGGTCGGCGAGCTGGAAGGCCGCCTCGGCCGCGAGCGCGCCGCTGGGGAACTCCGCGCGGTGCTTCTGGAAGTCGGCGCGCGCCTCGTCGCGCTGGCCGAGCTGCCGCTCGCAGAGCGCGAGGTCGTAGCGGGCCGCGCCGCGCACGTCGGGCGTCACGCTGTCCTGGAGCGTGCGCGTGAACGCCACGGCCGCGCCGGAGAAGTCCTTCGCCTCGAACGCGAGCAGGCCGAGCCGGAAGCTCACCGAGGGCGCCAGGTTGCTCTCGGGGAAGTAGGAGAGGAACTGCTCGTAGGCCGCGCGCGCCTCGGCCGCCTGCCCGCCCTGCGCGTACGCGTCCGCCATGAGGAACTGCGCCTGGTCCGCCGCCGAGTAGGCCGGGAAGCGGGTCACCACCTGGCGGAAGCCCTCGGCCGCCTCGTGCCACCGCTTCGCCTGGTAGTCGCGCTTGGCGATCTGCAGCAGCGCGTCGGCGGCGAACGGGCTGTTGGGGTACTGGTCCACGAGCCGCGCGAGCACCGTGCCGCCGGTCGGGCTCTGGCTCAGACGGTAGAGCGCGAGCTCGGTGCCGCGCTTCGCCTCGTGCGCGTACGGCGAGTCGGGGAAGCGCTCGATCGTGGCCGAGAACGCCTGCAGCGCCTCGGCGTCGTGGCCGGCGTTGTACTCGCACTGCGCCAGCCGCAGCGACGCCAGGCCGGCGCCGGGGCTGGAGGCGAAGTGCTCGAGCAGGCCCGCGTAGCAGCGTTTGGCGTCGGCGAAGCGCTCGGCCTGGAAGTAGACGTCGCCCGCGCGCGCCCACGCCTTCTCGGCGACCGGCGTGGAGGCGCTGTCGTGCACGATCGCCTCCCAGCGGTCCGCGGCGTCGCCGGCGCGGTCGAGCCGCAGGTAGCACAGGCCGGCCTGGTAGAGCGCCAGCGGCCGCATCGGGCTCGTGGGCCAACGGTGGAGGAAGTCCTCGTACGCGCCCGCGGCGTCGCGGTAGCGCTTCTGGTTGAAGCGCGCATGCGCGATGTCGAGGAACGCCGCGCTCACGATCGCGTCGTCGCCGGTCGCGCCCCAGCGCGCGAGCAGCCGCTCCTCGGTGTCGACGGCGAGGCTGTCCTTGCCCTGGCGCGACTGCGTCCACGCGAGCAGCTGCATGGAGGCCGCGCCCACGGCGTGGTCGGGGAACTCGCGCGCGAGCGTCTCGAGCGTCGCCTGCGCGTCGGCGTAGCGCCCGAGCGCGGCGGTCGCGTCCGCGTCGATGAGCAGCGCGTACGCGCGCCACGTCGAGCGGCTCGGCGGCATGGCCTGCAGGAGCAGGTGCGGCGCGCCGGCGACCTGGCCGAGATCGCCCGCCTCGTGCCAGGACCACTCGAGCATGCACAGCGCGGCCTCGACCAGCTCGCGATGCTCGGGGCGCGCGAACACGAGCGCGCCCTTGGCGTCGCGCCGCGCGTAGCGGTCGAGCACGATCTGGAAGCTGGGCGCCGCCAGGCGGGGCTTGCCCTGCTGGAGCAGCCCGACGCCGGCGAGGTACGCCGCCGCGGGCGCCTCGGGCTCGAGCGGGTAGCCGGTCACGACGGCCTGGTAGCTGCCGGTCGCGTCGGCGCGGCGGCCGAGCGCGTCGAGGCAGCGCGCGACGCGGTACTGCGCGCTCGCCGCCACCTTGTGCTGGAAGTAGCGGGAGAGGACGCGATTGTACTCGACGATCGCCGGCTCGTACTGGCCCTTGGCCACGAGCGCCTCGCCCACGAGGAACTGCGCCCGGGCCGCGACGTCGGTGCCGTCGTAGCGGGACGTGACGCCGCGCAGCAGCGCGAGCGCCGAGTCCGTGTCGCCCGCCACGAACAGCGAGCCGGCGAGGCGCAGCTCGGCCTCGGCCTTCACGCCGGGGTCGGTGGCCCGCGCCGCGACGCGCGCGAACTCGTCGGCGGCGCTGCGCGCGTCGCCGGCGGCAAGGAACGTGTTCGCCTTTGCGAGCCGCGCGTGGTCCGCGAGCGGCGAGGCACCGAAGCGCTCGCCCGCCTCCTGGAACGCCGCCGCGGCCTTGAGCCGCTGGCCCTGCGCCGCGAGGCACAGGCCGCGCACGTAGATCGCGCCCGGGTTCAGCGGCCGGTCGCCGAGCAGCGCGAGCGCGTCCGCGTCGCGCCCGCCCGCGTGGAGCGCGAGCGCGCGCCCGACCCCGAAGCGTGCGTCCCGCGCCATCCACGGGGAGTCCTTGCCGAGCGCGTCGAAGCGCTGCAGCGCCTCGGCCGCCTCGCCGCGACGCAGCGCGTTCCACGCGGCGGCGAGGCGCTCGGCCGGGCGCAGCGGGCTCGCGGGGTACTCGCGCTCCCACTTCGCCCACGCGCGCGCCGCGTCGTCATCGCGCCCCTGCGCCTCCATCGCCTCGATCGTCCCGAACGCCGCGTCGTCCGCGAGCGGGCCGTGGCCGGCGCCCGCAGTGGCCTCGCGCCAGCGCGACTCGGCGCCGGCCCAGTCGCCACGCTCCTCGCGCAGGCGCGCGTCGAGGAAGCGCAGCGCCGTGCGGCCCTCGTCGCCGGCGTCCTTGAGGGCCGGACCGATCGAGGCGCCGATCGAGTCGAGCGCCGCGACGCGCGCGGCACCGTCGAGCAGGCGCGCGCGCTCGAACGCGCCGCCCAGCTCGGGCCAGGACGACGGCTCGCGGTCCGGCTTCGCGGCGCCCGCGACCGCGGGCAGCGCGAGCACGATCAGGGCGAGCGCGCCGCAGCGCGCCGCGCGGGGAAGGCGGCTCATCGCGTGCCTCCCGCGGTGGTCTGCGGCACGAGCGGCACGGTGCCCTGCGGGCCGCCGGTCGAGATCTCGACCACGCGCACCGGGCCCGCCACCAGCCGGCCGGCGGCGTCCTTCACGACGAGGTTGTAGCGGTACGCGCCGTCCGGCAGCGGCATGCCGTTCTCGTCCTTGCCGTCCCACTGCAGGTGCGCCGGCGGCTGGCCCGCGCCGCCGAAGCGACGCACGACCTCGTCCGACTTGTTGTGGATCTCGACCGCCCAGTCGCGCGGGTCGGCCTTCGTGCGCGCGTTGAGCACGATGCGCGTCACGGCCTGGTCGCCCGTGGGCGAGAAGACCTGCGGCTCCGCCTGCGAGCTCGCGAAGAAGCCGCCGAAGCGCCAGCTCACGCCCACGCGGTGGACGAGCCCCAGCGGCAGGTCGGCCGCGGCGTAGTCGAGCTGGTACTGCGGCGCGAAGCGGTAGCTGATGCCGCCGCTGCCGCCGGTCTGGGCCCAGCCCATGCGCAGCGCGAGGCCGGACTGGATCCAGTACTCGGCGCCGGCGTGGAAGCGCGTGCCCAGGCCCTGCGACTGGTCGAGCTGCACGGCGAGCAGCGCGCGCTGGTCGAGCAGCCGGAGCGCGAGGCCGCCGCGGAACTGCGTCGGGTAGGCTTCCGCGACGTCACGCAGCGCGATGCTCGGCCCGCCGAGGTTCATCATGGACAGGCCCGCGCGCAGGGCGGGGGTGACGTCGTACAGCAGGCCCACGTCCGTGCCGAAGCCGTTGCCGCTGTACGACTCGACGGTCTGCTGCACGAGCTTGACGTTGAGGCCCACGGCCAGCTTGGGCGTGAACGCGCGCGAGGCGGTGAGCAGCCACGCGGTCTCGCCCTCGCGGAACGTGCCGAGCGGGTCGTTCATCTCGTTCGTGCGCTGGAAGCCGCCCGAACCCAGCGACACGACGCTGGCGCCGAAGCTCGGCCAGCGGCTGCCGGGCACGGCGAAGCCGACGGCGTTGACGGAGGTGTCGTCGAACAGGTGCGTGTTCTCGAACTTGAGCTCGTTCTGGTTCATGAACGACGGGCCCGCGGGGTTCCACAGGATGCCGAGCGGGTCGTCGGCGACGGCGACGTAGGCCCCGCCCAGGCCGAGCGTGCGGGCGCCCGAATACTGCGAGAGCCACTCGCCGGGCGAGCCGGCGGTCTGGGACTGCGCGTGGGCCGGAGTCGCGAGCGCCAGCACGGCGCCCAGCGCGAGGCCGGCGTGACGAAGGACGATGGTGCGGTTCATGTCGCGCCTCCCCTTACCGAACGGCCGCGATCTTGCGGCGCATCACGTGGAGCGTCTCGCCGGTGCCCTTGGCCTCGACGAGCGCGATGTACCCGCCGCTCGCGACGGTCGCGCCGGCGCCGTTGCGCCCGTCCCACGCCCACTCGTTGAGCCCGGCCAGGCCGCCGCTCTCGCCGCTGGGGAACGTGCGCTGCAGCACGAGGTCGCCCGTGAGCGTGAAGATGCGGAGCGTGACCGTGGCGTTGTCCGAGAGCTTCCAGGCGAGCGTGGTCGACTGGAGCGGCGGGTGGAACGGGTTCGGGTAGTTCGTGATCGTGCCGCCCGCGGCGTTCGGGTCCACGAACGCGGTCTGCAGGTCGAGCAGCGCGGCGAAGCCCGACGACGAGGCCTGCAGCCGGTCGAACTCGGGCTGGCGCGGGCTGAGGAAGTCGGCGCGCGCGTAGCCGCTCGAGTCCGTGGTCGAGTCGATCGGGGTGAGCGTGCCGCTGCCGGTCAGGCGGGCGAACGCCATCGCCATGCCGGGCACGCCGTTCTCGTACGCGTCGACGAGGCGCGCGAGGAGCTCGGCGTGCTTGTTGCCGCCGACCCACGACGGGTTGCTCGTGAGGTGCACGGCGGCGGGCGCGCCGGGCGTGATCGTGATCACGTTGGACGTCGCCGGCGCGTTGCCCGCGTCGTCGGTCGCCACGATCACGATCGGCTCGGAGAACGTGTACGTCTCGGACACCGAGCGCTCGCCCTGCAGGAGCTGGAACTGCGTCGTGAGCAGGGTGCCGCGACCCGCCGCGCGGCTCGAGGCGTTGAGCACCTTGAGCGTCACGAACGAATTGATCTCCTGGATCACCGAGCCGGCGTCGTTGGTCACCTTCACGGTGAGCGTGAACGGCTCGCCCGCGCCGGCGCTGCCCGGGGTGACCGCGGCCTGGAGGTGGAAGCCGCTCGAGATCGCGCGCACCTGCGTCGAGCTGCCGGTCTTGCTCGCGTCGGTGACGTCGCCGACGCTGATCTGGTCGTAGCCGCCGCGCGCGAGCGTGACGCTCAGGTCCGCACGCCCGTTGACGAGCGACGTGTCCCGCGGCAGCGTCGCGAGCGGGTCGTCCGAGCTGATGTGCACGACGTCGCTGACGCCCGTGACCGGGTTCCACCACGCGTCGGTGGCGAGCACGGTCACCGTGAAGGCGTAGTTGATCGACTCGTCGGTCGCGGTGCCGGTGCGGCCGGTGAGCGTGCCGGGCGCCGGCGACTCGCCGGGCGCGAGGATGAGCACCCTGGCGAACGGGCCGCCGACGATGTTCACGTACGACGACGTGTCGGGCTGCACGCCGGCGCGGCTCGTGTCGGACGCCCAGATGCGCTCCGGGCCGGAGCGGTACAGGCGCACCGGGAGCAGGAGCTGGCCGTTCGCGAGCGTCGTTTCGGCGGGCATGCCGGCGAAGGCGTCCGACGAGCCGAGCGCGAGCGTGTCGTTCACGCCGGGCACCAGGTTCCACCACGCGTCGACCGCGCGGAGCGTGACGACGAACGAGCTGCCCGCGGTCTCGTCCGTGGGCGTGCCCGTCTTGCCGTCGACCGTGCCGCCCTGCGGCGTCTCGCCGGGCAGGATCACCTGCAGGCCGGCGAGCGGGCCGGGCTGCACGACGAAGCTGTTGCTGGTGCCGGTGTGCGGCGGCGCGGCGAAGTCCGAGCAGGTGAAGGACACGCTGCCGCCCGCGCCGCGGAACGTGATCGGCCCGCTCCAGGCGCCGTTGGCGAACGTGATCCGCTCGGGCGACATGCTGCCCGCGCCGGTGTTGGCCGCGAGGTTGGCGTCGCCGGTGTAGCCGGGGACGGTGTTGCCGGAGACGTCGGTCGCGCGGATCGTGACGCTGACCGCCGTGCCGGCGACCTGCGGCGACGGGATCGACGAGATGACGAAGTGGTCGAGCGCGCTGGAGATGACCTGGATGCCGGCGCTGGTCATCGAGGCGATACCCGGGTTCGTCGCGTCGCTCACGGTGAGCGTCTGCGTGCCGACCGTGCCCAGTGAGACACTGAAGGCGGCGGTGCCGTTCGACAGCAGGCCGGTCAGCGGGGTGTTCGCGGCCGCGTCCGAGGAGGTGAGGCGCACGTTGTCCGCCGCCGGCACCGGGTTCCACCACGTGTCGGTCGAGTACACCGTGACCGGGAACGCGTGGCCGGCGCTCTGCGTCGCGGGCGTGCCGGTGAGGCCGCTCACGCTGCCAGGCAGGGGGTTCTGGCCCGGGACGACGACCTGCACCCGCGCGAACGCGCCGGGATGCACGGTGAACGGATCGCTGGTGCCGTTGCGCGACGGCATCGCGGACAGCCACGCGTACAGGTTCACGTTGCCGCGGTTGATGCTCGTCTCGTCGGCGCGGTACATGGTGATCGAGCCCGACCACGTGCCGCCGGAGAGCGCGACGCTGTCGGGGGAGCAGCGACCGTCGCCGTAGCTCGTGATCTCGCGGACGCGCACCCAGCCGGAGTAGCCCGAGACGGTGTTGCCGTTCGGATCGACGGCGGTGACCGTGGTCGGCATGGACACGCCGGCGTACTGGTTCTTCTGCGTGATCTTCGCGAACGTGAAGCCCTGGAGCACCTGCGAGAGCACCAGCGCGGAGACGCCGTCGGGGATGGTGCTGTCCGTCTGGTCGTGCCCGTACACCGTGAACGAGCCGGCCGCATTGAACGTGACCGAGACGGTGAGGATGCCGTTCACGAGCTGCTGCGGCGCGGGCAGCGTGGCGCTGGCGTCCGACGCGAGCGTCTGGATGGCGTCGGTCACGGTCGTGACCGTGTTCCAGCCGCTGTCGCACGCGCGGATCGTGACGCTGAACGGGACGCCGGCGACCTGAGGCAGCGGCGTGCCGGTCTTGCCCGTCGAGGTGCCGGGCGCGGCCGTCTCGCCGGGCAGCAGCACCTGCAGGCGGGTGTACGCGCCCGCGAGCGCCTCGCCGGCGGACGCGCCGACGAGCATCACGGCGAGCGAGAGCGCGATGGCGCGCGTTCGAAGCGAGGTGGAGATCGTGAGCACGACGGTGTCCTCCCGCAGCGACATGATGGCCCCGGACGCGCGGCGCGCTCCGGCACGTGTTCGTTCGGCGGCATAGGGGGGTGTTCGCCGCGTCGCGCGCGCACGACCGGTGCTGCGTCGGGCTCGGCGGGTGGCAACGGCGTCGGCCTCCGGGCACGCGGTGTGCCATCGCGGTCGTGCCGAATGCGGCGCGCGTGGGCCACGCCGCCGAAACGGCTTGGAGCCGAACGAGTCCGCGCGTCGCAATCCGCGAACGCGGCGCGAAACGGGCGCGCGCGCGATCGACGCGGGCCGTCCGCAGCGCCAAAAGGCGCAGGAAAATCCGTGCGCGATGAACGGCGCGCCGTGCCGAATG